>JAEULX010000199.1 GCA_016793685.1 Bradyrhizobiaceae bacterium | reverse complement strand
GACCGGCCGATGGTACCGGGTCGTCGCCGCCTCGATCGTCGAACCGATTCCGGGAAGGTTGGCCCCGATGAGTGTGACAAAAAGCGATGCCGCCCAGGTCGAGACGCCGCGCGCTTCGACGAAGTGGTCATCGAGATTGGGATTGCCGGTAAGCGCCGCCCACAGCCGCAGATCGGCGCGATTCAGCGAGCGGTCGATGGAGACGGAGTCGCCTACGCGAATCTCGTCGAGGGTCTTGTTTTCGATAACCGGCGTCACGGCAGTGCCTCAAAAGCGTCTTCCAGCGAAGTGGAAACCGGTCTGCCGCATACCGGGCGACGACCGAAGGATAAACGGAGCGGATTCACATTCCGCCGGAACGGAATTCGCTCTCCTCGACCCCCATGTGCCTCCATGCGCGACTCCCTGCTTTCGCGCCGTCGAAAGGCCGTACCGCATGCGTCACGTTCGGGTGCTTGTGCGGGCCGCGCCGACCGTACCGTGCGGATGCAGCGTTCTGGTGACGATCTCGGCGCTGCGCCGCCGCTTCGCGGTGCGGTTCTCGATGAGTTGCTCCGTCACCAGACGAACGCCGCTGAGGACGAACATCCAGATCAGGTTGTAGGCCCAGACACCGGCAATGGCGTCCCACGAGATCGGCGGGACGAGCCAGCCGAACGCGCACATGAGCACGGCGAGAATCTGCGTCGCGACGATGGCGAAGAACAACGGCGCGGCCGGGAAAGGCGGCAAGAAAAACCATTTTTCGGTTCGGGTGACGAACAGCAACAAATGGCCGCCCGCAACGAGTTGCAGGAACATGAGGGTTTGCAATTGGCCGCGGTCGGCAAGATCGAACATTCGCAAGGATGGGTCCGTCAGCGCCTTGATGCCGATCAAAAGCAGTGCGAACGACTGGACGACCGCGAAGAAGCCGAGCACCGCGGATATGCTCAGCATTCGCGGCATCTTCCAGCGGATCGGCTGCGGGCTGACCGGCGTATTGTCATAGGCGATCGTCATGATCGGGATGTCGTCCAGCAGCGACATGACGACGATCATCACGGCCGTGAGCGGCTGAAAGCCGAGGACGATGCTCGACAGCACAACGAGGAACATGATGTTCATCGTCAGCGCGACGCGATAAATCGTGTAGCTGGTGATGCGGCCGAAGATCCGCCGCGCTTCGTCGATGGCGTTGTTGATGACCGACAGCCCCGGCGCGGTGAGGATCAGCGCCGCGGCTCCGCGCGCGGCGTCGGTCGCACCGGACACCGCGGTGCCGCAGTCGGCCTGCTTCAACGCCGGGGCGTCGTTGACGCCGTCCCCGGTCATGGCGACCAGATGGCCGCGCGACTGCAGCGCCTTCACGATCGCATATTTGTGTTCGGGGAACACCCGGGCGAAGCCATCCGCCCGTTCGATCGCATCGGCGATCTGCGGCGGCACATTGTTCGGATCCATGCCCTGCGGGAAGGCGTCGGCCGCCGCGACGATATGCGTTCCCATGCCGAGCTGGCGCGCCGTTTCGCGGGCGATCGCCGTGTCATCGCCGGTGATCATCTTCACCCGCACGCCCTTGGCGGTGACGAGATCGATCGTCTCCTTGGAATCGTCGCGCGGGGGGTCGAACATCGGCAGAATGCCGAGCAACGCCCAGGTCGCGCCGTTGTCCTCGGAACGGGCGACCGCAAGCGCCCGATAGCCTCGCGCGGCGAGATCGTCGACGGTCTTCTTCACGCTGTCGGCGACGTCCTTTGCCGGCTTGATGAAATCGACAATCGCCGCAGGCGCCCCCTTGGTCACGACGAAAGGCTTGCCTTGCGCGCCGGTCACGGTCGCGGCCGTGCGCTTGGTCACCGGGTCGAAGGGGACATACCTGCTCTGCTTGTAAGCGGTAAGGACGGCCTGATCCTTCAGCGCCTCGATCACCGCGGTGTCGATCGCATCGCGGTCTTCGATCTTGGAGGCGAGCGCGCCGGCGAGAATCACGTCCTGCGGATCTGTGGTGGCAATCAGAATCGGGTCGCCGAGCTTGAGCTGGTTCTTTGTCAGCGTGCCGGTCTTGTCGGTGCACAGGATATCGACGCCCGCCATCTCCTCGATCGCTTCCAACCGCGAGACGATCGCCTTGCGCTTCGACAGGGCGAGCGCGCCGAGCGCCATCGTGATGGAGAACACCGCCGGCATCGCCACCGGAATCGAGGCGACCAGCAAAACCAGGACGAACTGCAGGATATTGAGCGCGTCGCTCAGGCCCCACGTATCGGCGATGACGATGTCCTGATAGACGCGGAACGTCACCATGATCGCCGCCAGCACCACGGCGACGATGATGAGAAAATTCCCGATTTGAAACATCGCCTTCTGCGCATGGCTGACCGCGCCGGCGCCCGCCACGAGCTTTGCCGTGCGGCCGAAGAACGTATTCGAGCCGGTCGCGATGACGACCCCTTCCATCTCGCCCTGCTTGACGACGCTTCCGGAAAAGGCCTCGTCGCCGACCTTCTTGGCGACGGGAAGCGACTCGCCGGTCAACGCCGCCTGGTCGATCGAGGCAAAGTCGCCGGACACCATGCGCAGATCGGCGGGAACGATGACGCCGAGGCGGATTTTCACGATGTCGCCAGGCACGAGCGTTGCGGCATCGACCACGCCCCATTTGCCGTCGCGCAGCGCCGTGGCTTCCGGCGCCAGGCCTTTTTTCAGGGCGGCCAACGCGTTCGCCGCCTTCAAATCCTGCCATAGATCGAGGATGCAGTTGAAGATCAGAAGCGCCGCGATGATGATGAAGTCTTCCCAATGGCCGAGGATCGCCGAGACGATCGCCGCGGCCTCGATCATGAAGGCGATCGGTCCGACGAAATAGCCGAGAATTTTGGAAAAAAGGCTCCGTTCCTTTTCGACGATCGCATTCGGTCCATAGCGGTCGAGACGCTTTTCCGCCTCGGCGCTCGTAAGCCCTTGGCGCGGGTCGACCTGGAGTTGGGAGAAAACCTGAGCGACAGGGATCTTTTCCAGATCGGCGCCCGATTCTCCGGCCGTTCCATTCGCTACAGTTGGACGGTCAGCCGCAACGGTGCTCATCGCGCGCGCTCCTGATTCCGCAAGCGCCAAAAAATCAAACGACCGGAGCCTCCAAGAGCGTCATGGAGGGACACCAACTCACGACATCCTTGCCCAATGGCCACATACTGACCGGGAATCGCCGAATACGTCACGTTACTTTCACACCCGTCGAAGCGATGGAAACACGGATATTCAAGCGCAGGAATACGAATTCTGATAGGT
>JAEULX010000275.1 GCA_016793685.1 Bradyrhizobiaceae bacterium | reverse complement strand
TCGGCACGATCCAGGCGAGCAGAAACCGGACGCCGGGCTCGTTCCGTCCCTGCCACACCGCGCCCGCCGCCAGCGGCGCCAGCATCGCCGCCGGGAAAAACATCAACCAGAAAAAAGCGAGGTAGTAGCCCGGCGGGCCCCAATGCATTTCCTGCGCCCCGCCCACCTTGGCGAGGAAATCGCCCCCGAGCGAATCGGAAAAGAAGGCCGACCCGCTGCGCGCGATGATCGCGATATACCAGGGAAGAACGAGAAGCAGCGTCCACGCCATGCCGGGCAAAGGTTTGAGGCGCAGCAAGAAACGCGCTGAGCGGTCGAGCGCGGCGAGGGTTCCGGAGGAAAGCGCGATAAACAGCAGAATCAGCGGGCCCTTGAGCAGCAGCCCTGCCGCGACGGCAGTCCAGAAGATCGCCGGCAAGGCGAGCGGTGGGCCAGGCTCGGCGTAGGCTTCCCGCCCGGCGAGATAGGCGCGACCGAGCGCGCCCATGGCGGCGGTGATGGCGGCAAGGAGCACCGCGTCCGTCGTCGCGAGCCGCGCCTCGATTCCGAGCATCATCGAGCTCGCCATCATGAAACCGGCAAGCAGCGCGGCGCGCGGCGTCACGAAGGCGAGCGCCGCCCAGTAGGTGAGCAGGACCGCCGCGATCCCTCCCAGCAACGACGGTATGCGGTAGAGCCAGATGCGCGTGAGCGCCCGCGGCACGCCCACCGCCTCGCCGACATGCACCGCAGCCGCCTGCAGCCAATAGATGCCGACCGGCTTCTTGTAGCGGCTCACCTCCTGGAAGCGGATGTCGACGTAGTCGCCGGTCTCGATCATCTGCTTGGTCGCCTGCGCGAAGCGCGCTTCGTCGCGATCGACCGGCGGGATGTAGAAGAACCCCGGCAAGAACGCGATCAGGCTTACGAGCAAGAGGGTTGCGGCGGCATGTTTATGCGATCTCGTCGCAAAATCGACCAGCGCCCCGAAGCCCAAGCCTGAGCGGCCGCGTTTCGATGAACCCGATACCAACGCCATTGTCATGTCCCGCTCAGAAAGCCGGCGGACCATAGAGAAATCCGTGCATCGGGGAAAGGCGACGGCGCTGCCTGCCGGCAGGAGATAACGTCGCGCATTCGCGCCAAGAAATCGCGGCTCGCCGATGCGTTTCCGCCCGCCAACGGGAACGGAAAACGTGGCCTATTGGAGGCGCACGAGCACGCTGTCGGTTGCGCCCGCCGCGTCCAGGATGGTCAGGCGCGTGAAGCCGACCCCGTCCGGGGCGACGCTCGCCGTCTGCCGGTCGCGCAGGGTTGCGCGCGGCATGCCGTTCACCAGCACGGTGATGGGAAGACGACCGCCGGAAATTTTCAATGCGATCGGCGCCGACGCCTCGCTTCCGCCGGCCAGATCGAGCTGCGCGCCGTTCGGCGGAAACAGGATGCGCAGCGGCGGGGCCGCGTCCTCGGCCGGCACGCCGTTCGGCCGGAACCGCCGCAGCGGTGCCGGCAGCTTGCCGTTCGCGGCGAACACGACGCCTCTCGGCGCCGGCGGCAGCGGCGCGACCGGCGTGCCCAGGCGGGCAAATGCGTCGAACAGGATGGGCGCCGCCGTGGTTCGCCCGAGGATGCCCGGCACCGGCGCGCCGTCGGGGCGGCCGACCCAGACGCCGATCGTATGCGCGCCGTCGAAACCGATCGCCCAGGCGTCGCGATAGCCGTAGCTCGTGCCCGTCTTGAACGCGATGCGCCCGCCCGCGGCGTTGTCGGGGGGCGGCGCGCCCAGCAGCACATTTCCGACCTGCCAGGCGGCGACCGGCTCCATGAGCCGGCTCGGCTGCAGCGCCGCCGACCCTGCTTGCGTTTCGGTCAATGCGACGGTCGTCCCGAGACGGGCAAGCCCGGCATAAAGCCGGACCAGATCGGCCAGCGTGACGCCCGTGCCGCCCAGCCCGATGGCGAGCCCCGGCGGTTCGCCCGCCGGCAGGACAAGGCGCGCGCCGGCCGGGGCGAGCCGCGCGCTGAACCGGCTCGCGCCGACTTTGTCGAGCACGAGGACGGCAGGCACATTGAGCGAGAGCTGCAACGCGCGGCGCGCCGACACGGTGCCCTGGTAGGAGAGATCGAAATTCTCCGGCGCATACGCGCCGTACCGCATCGGCCGGTCGTCGATGAAGGTTTCCGGATGGATGAATCCGTCTTCGAAACCAAGGCCATAGATGAAGGGCTTCAAGGTCGATCCGGGCGACCGCACGGCCGTCGTCATGTCGACCTGGCCGGCGCGCCGCTCGTCGAAATAGTCGGCCGAGCCGACCCGCGCCAGCACCTCGCCGGTCGCGTGGTCGACGGCGAGGATGGCCACGGAGACGCCGGGGCCGATTGTGCGGGCGCGGTCGCGCGCCAGCTCCTCGAGGCGCGCCTGCCAGCCGGCATCGATGGTCAGGCGATGGGTGGGGCGCGCCGGCGCTTCGGCGACGGCACGGTCGGCGGCGTGCGGGGCGCGCTTCGACATCGGCCGGCGTGCGCGCGGAACCGATTCGGCCTTGGCGCGGGCGGCGTCCGCCGGCTCGACCACGCCAGCCTCGACGGCGCGGTCGAGGACGCGGTCGCGCGCGGCCTGCGCGGCGGCGGGAAAGCGGTCCGGCCGGCGCGCCTCGGGGGACTGCGGCAGGGCGACCAGGAGCGCGGCTTCGCCCAGGGTGAGCCGCCGCGGCTCATGCCCGAAATAAACAAGCGAAGCGGCGCGAACTCCTTCTATATTGCCACCATATGGCGCAAGGCTAAGGTAAAGCTTTAAGATGTCGTCCTTGCTCAGCCGCTGCTCGAGCTGCAGCGCCCGCACGATCTGCCTGAGCTTGGCGGGAAGCGAGCGCTCGGCGCGCGGCTCGAGCAGGCGCGCGACCTGCATGGTCAGGGTCGAGGCGCCCGACACGATGCGCCCATGAGACGTGAACTGCGCCGCCGCCCGCGCGAGCGCCGCCGGGTCGACGCCGCGATGGCTTGGGAAGCGCTTGTCCTCATACGCGAACAGCAGATCGAAGAACCGCGGGTCGACGTTCTCCGGCCGCACCGGCAATCGCCAACGCCCCTCCGCCGTCGCGTAGGCGCGCAGCAGCGTCCCGTTCCGGTCGAGCACCTCCGTCGAGAAGGCGAGCCCCTCCCCAACCGGCGCGGGACCGAGCGCGGCGATCCAAAGCACCGCGCCGGAGCACGCCACGAGGAGCAGGCCGGCGAGCGCCGCCAGGACGGCTCGCAGCCGCGGACGACCGCTGGCGCCGCCGGTGGCGCAGCCGGCCTGGCGCCCAGCGCCGCCGCGCGGCCCGGGTTCGCCATCGGGAACCGCGGCGGCGGAGTCCGGGTCGGGCCTCACCAGCCGTCCCGGAATGACGATGGTCGGATCGCGCGCCATGACACCGTCTGCCCAATCTCCGCGGACGCCTCACTGGCGTCCGGTCGACACCTCGACTGCGCCGGTGCCGGTACGGCCGAAGCGATCCGGCCGGTACATGTCCTCGACATAGGCCTGGGGCAGCACATAGCTCCCGGGCGATACCGCGCGCACGACGTAGGCGACCGTGAAGACGGCCGGCGAGTCCTTGTTCCGGTCGAACGCCGCGCTGAAGCGGTCGTCGCGGAACTCGGAGCTGACCGGATCGGCGGCGTCGGTGATCCAGGCGAGCGTTCCCGTCGTGCCCGATGACACCAGGCGCGGGTTGTCGATCTCGAACCCCGCCGGCAGGTAGTCGGCGATCACCACGCGGCCGTATTGCGGCTGCGGTTCGGTGATCTTCAGCACCACCACGAAGCGCTGGTTCTGCCTTGCCTTGGTCGCGTCGGCCTTCTGGCCGTCGAGCGTGTAGTAGAGCCGCTCGATCTTGAAGCCCTTGTCGGCCGCGGGCTCCGGCGTGACCGGCGCGCCGGAAACCGAGACGACCGCCTGCACCGTCGCATTGCCGGTATTGGTGATGCGGAACGGCGCTGCCTGCAAATCGCTCGGCCGCACGATCCGGTAGACCGGGCCCTGCCGCTGCTCGCCGGCGACGTCGAGCGACAGCCGGACCTCCTTGGCGAGCGCGCGGGCGGCCAGCACCATCCACGCGTCTTCCTGGGTCGAGGTGCGCGCCACCGCATTGCGCGCCGCCTCGAGCCGCTGCAGCGCCCCCTCGATGACCTGGGACGGCGCGCCGCCCTCGGCGGCAAGCGTCACCAGGGCGGCCGCATCGCGCAGCGGCGAGCCGTAATCAGGGCGGCTGAACGCCTGCGTGGGGGCCGGGGGGAAAGCCTGCAGGGCCGCGGCATAGACCCGCTCGGCCCGGTTGCGGTCGCCGAGCATGGCGAGCGCGGTCGCGATCTGTGCTTTCGCGATCGGCGTTGTGACGGCCGAAAGCTTGGTGTCGGCGATGTAGCGCAGATCGCCGAGCGGCGCCGCACCGTTGCGGGCAAGCACATAGAGCGCATAGGGAACGTCAGCCGCGCCATCCTTGCCCGGTTCCGGCGCGTTGGCGACGTAGTTGCGCAGCCGGTCGAGCGCGAGCTTGAACGTGTTGTCGGGGACGGCGAAACCGCGCTCCCGCGCCCGCGTCAGGAAGTCGGTGACATAGGCGTCGAGCCAGGCATCGTCTCCGCCGACCAGCCACAGTCCGAACGCTCCGTTCGACCCTTGCCGCGCAGCCAGGCGCTCGATCGCCTCGCGGACGCGCTGGTCCGCTCCGGCATCGAGCGCGAGCCGCGCTTCCGCCGCAAGCTCATTGACATAGAGCAGCGGCAGCGCCCGGCTCGTGATCTGTTCCGAGCAGCCGAACGGATAGCGGTCGAGCGCCCTGAGAAGACTGGCGACGTCGAGCGCGGTCGAAGGACCGATCGACAGCGCAATCGACCCGGTGCCCGGCAGGAGATCGGCGAACATGTCGTTGCCGAGCGTCAGGCTCTCGCCTTTGGCGATCGGCTTGACCGTCCGGCGCGCGAGAATTTGCGTCGCCGGCCGCACCGTAAGCGAATAAACGCGCTCCAGGGCGAAATTCCCGGGTCCGGCGAGCTTCACCTTGACGTTTGCCGTGCCGGCCGCATTCGCGGCAACCGGCAGCGCGAGCGCGGCGCGCTGCTTCGCCGGAAGGCGCAGGGTCTGCGACGCGCCGGCGGAGATCGCGATTGGCCCGTCCGCCTCGGCGGTGACCTGGTAATCGCCAGCAGCGCCTTCGACGTTGTCGATGTCAAGCTGCATGGTACTGCGGTCGCCGGTCAGCAGGAAGCGCGGCAAGGTCGCCGTCAGCACCACCGGATCGCGCACGATCACGTCGCCCTGGGCGTGCCCGACCTTGTCCTTGCTCCAGGCGACCGCCATGACCCGGACGGTGCCGGCAAACGCCGGAATGTCGAAGGCGATTTCCGCCGTGCCGTTGCGCCCGACCGTGACGATGCCGGAATAGAGCGCGACCGGCGGCTGGGTCGGCGGGCTTGCCTGCAATTCGGCCGGCGCGCCATCGCCGCCGGTGCGGACCTGTCCGCGCGTGCCCTGCATGCCGTCGATCAGCTGGCCGTAGAGGTCGCGGATATCGGCCGAGAGCTTGCGCTGGCCGAGGAAATAGTCCTCCGGCGCGGGCGCCTTGTAGTTGGTCAGATTGAGGATGCCGACATCGACCGCGGCGACGACGACGCGCGCCTCCTCGCCGGCAAGGCCGTTGATCTTGACCGGCACGCGCAGGCTCGTCTCGGGGCGGATGAGCTGCGGCGTCTGCAGTTCGACCGCGAGCGTCTTGGCCTCGCGATCGATCGTAAACCATTGCACGCCGACGGCGCGGCCCGGCATGCGGCTTGCCGCTACGTCGAGCGGACGCAGGAGCGTCGCGACCACATAGGCGCCGTTGCCCCAATCGCGGCCGACTGGAATGGCGACCCGGTTGAGCCCCGGTTGCACGTCCTGGGTCACCGTCGTGACCAGCCGGTCGCCGATGACGGACACGCGCAGCTTTCCCGCGCTGCGCGCGGTGACGGCGACCGTCATCCGGTCGCCCGCATGGTAATCCGGCTTGTCGAGGGCGATCTCCAGGAGGTCCGGCGTATCGGCGCTCGCCTCCGCGAAGTACCCGGCATCGAACGGAACGGTGGTCACGGGGCCATCCGGGTCGCTGGTCGACACCTCCAGCCGGTAGCGCCCCCACGCGACCGGCGCGGCGATGCGGCCGGGCTTGTCGGCCGTCACGTCGAGCGTCCCGTCGGCGACCCGCTTGGTCGACTTGATCGCCTCGTAGCGCCAGCTGCCGTCCTGCCGGTACCACTGGAAACGGCTCTCGATCTTGAGCAGTTCGTAGCGCAGCCCGCTCTGCGCCAGCAGCTTGTCGTCCGGCGCAGCGACGATCACGTCGAAATTCGCCGTTGCGCCCTCGCCGAGCGAACGCCCGGAGAATAACGGCTTGACGCCGATCATCGGGCCGGCCGGCGTGACGGGCAGCGTGACCTTGCGCTCGACGGCGCGGCCGCCCGGCTCCGCCATGCGGATCGTGATCTGCGCCTCCAGCGGCAGCGTCGTTTCGGGGACTTTACCGAGCGCAACCGGGAACTGGGCCTGCCCTTTCGCATCGGTGACCGGCAGGCCCTCGAGCGATTGCTGGGTCGGCGGCGGCGCGCGCTCCTCGTCATCCTCGGCGGAGCCGAAGCGATAGCCGGCAAAGCCTGCCCGCTGCTCGGCGGCCTTGACCGAGATTTCGCCTTCGAGGTCGAGGTTGGCGCCAGGCGCGCCATAGAGATAGCGGCCATCCACCGCCAATTCGACCGGCGATGAGCGGCCGATCCGCGTCGCCTTGGTGGACAGGTCGAACTCGATCCGGTCCGGCACATAGTCTTCGACAAGGAAGGTGGCCTCCCCGATCGGCGGCCGCTTGGGATCGGAAAAAGCCCGCACCCGCCAGGTCCCGCTCGACGCCGTGGTCGCGATCGGAACATCGAGGTTGCGCCCTCCCAGCCCCTGGTCGGCGACGACGGCGCGGCGATACTCGACCCCGTCCGGCCGCTCGACCACGAGCGTGAGCGGAACGCCGAGCGCGGCGATGCCGACTCCGTCGCGCAGGAGCGTCGTGACATGCACCGTCTCTCCGGTGCGATAGACCCCGCGCTCGGTATAGACGAATGCATCGAGGCCGGCGGGCGCCGCGCGTCCCTTCACCCCACGGTCGGACAGATCGAAGGGCGGCGAAATCAGGCTGAGGAACGCGTAGTCGCGTCCGCCCTCGGACGCGATGATCAAGGCCGGCGCAAGACCGCCCTCCCCGCGCGCGAGACCCGCTTCGAATGCGACGTGCCCCTCCGCGTCGGTCTGGCGCGTCGCCAGAATCTCGTTGCTGCGCGCAACCAGCCGCACCTCGATCTGCGGCTTCGGCGCGGCGCTCGCGAGCGAATTGACGAATACGTGGACGCCGTCGCCGCCGGAATAGGCGGACAGACCGAGATCGGAAACGATGAACCACTGGGTCGCGACCGCGCCGTAGTCGTCCGGGCTCGCACCCTTGGGCTCCGCCGACATGACATAGACGCCGGGCTTGAGATCGCCGACGGTCTGGTCGACCGGAAAGGCGGTGGTCACTTCGGCGTTGAGCGGCGACTCGGTGACGAGTTCTCCGGTCCACACCGTGGTGGCCTGGCCGCGCGCCATGCGCTCCAGCTCATAGCGGTCGAGGTTGCGCTCCAGGTCCTGGCCGGTGATCGGATCGAGCAGGCTGCGGTCGCCGATGCGGTAGATCGCGATCGCGACCGCCGGCGTATTGACGCTGACGACGGGGATGCCGCGCTGGCCGGTGCGCGGGAGCACATAGGCCTTTCCGCTGAAGCGCGCGAACGGCTTGCGGTCGCGGACATAGATGTTGAATTCGGCCGATTTCGCGAGGGTCTCGTTGACGGTCGACGGCAGGCCCGGGCGCAGGGTGATGGCGTAGCGCTGGCCATGCTTGAGACCCTCGACGCAGAGCTGCTTGTCGTCGGCCGAAAGCGCCGGCTTGTCCTGCCCGGCGACGGCGACGAAGGGCGAGAAATCGATGCGGCGGCTGGGCAGGCTCTCGGAGAACTGGAAGCAGGCGCGCGGCGAGCCCGTATCGGAATCGACCGTGTAGTCGAGCAGGCGGAAGCCGTGATCGGCGCGCATCCTCTCATAGGCCGCGCGCACCTCGGCGACCTCGCGCAGGTCGAGCGAAAGCCGCAACGCGTCGAGCGCCGGGCGCCAAAGCTCGCGGCCGGCAAAGCCGCGGCTCATCACGACAAGAGCGTCGGCCTCCTCGCCGGCATTGCCGGCGCGCTGATAGGCGATGTAGCCCGCGGTGGTCGCGCGTTCGAGCAGCGTCGTGCGTTCGCTGTCGTCGGAGCCGCGAATCTGCAGGATGGCGCGCGCAAGGCGCAGCCAGCTTGCCGCGTCGTTGGGCGCTATCGCAACGCTCTGTCCAAGCAGCTGGATGCCCGCACCGACATCGTTGCGTTGAAACGCCAGATCCGCCTCGCGGCGCAGCGCATCGGGCGGCTTCGCCACCTGCCCGGACTCTTTTCTGATCTGCGCCTCGAGCCGGATCGCGCCGTCGGCCAGATCGTCGCGGAAGAAAGGCTTGTCGGCGGCGTGCGCTGGAACGGATGCGATAAAGGAAAACAGCATCAGCGCCGCGAGGAAGCCGGCGCGCAGGCGGGCGAGCATCGAAAACCTCCATCCGGACAAGCCGGGCCGCCCCCACCCCACCGAAATGAGTCGTCGCAAATCGTGTCGGACTCGTGACGAAGCCCCCCGCCGGCGCTTAGTGCGGCGCGGCGCTGGTGGGGTTCATGGCAGAGATTATATTGGCGCTGCGCCCCCCCTCGCCGGTCGCGGACGGACCGCGGCCTTCTCGAGGAACCGGTTCGTCTCAGGGAATGCGACCAATCGGGGACGGTCGGAGCGAGTTTCAATTCGACCAGAACCGAATTCGCCGAGCGCGCGCCGCGCCCGGCTCGGCGCAGAGCAACCGCGCAATCGGCCGCAGTCGGCGTCGCCGATCCGTCGCCGTCAAGCCAGCGATACCGCTCAACACGCCCTGGCCTCGCAACGGCTGTAAGTTACGCGCGCGCCGTCGGCGCCCGCCGCGAAACCAGGCGCAAACCAATCGCGCCCCAACCGGTACGTGCGGAA
>JAEULX010000261.1 GCA_016793685.1 Bradyrhizobiaceae bacterium | reverse complement strand
TCGTGCAGGCTCGCGAACTGCTTTTTCTCCGCGTCGCTGAGGTCGACATCGGAGAAGAAGCGCCAGGTCGCGATCGAGACGTCGCGCACCACGGGCTGCTCGATGTGCGTGAACCAGCCCATGAACCGGGTCGCGAGACGCTTGGGAATCCGGTTGGTCAGGAGGAAGTTCAAATCCTCCTGCTGCGTCAAACGGTTGATGACGGAGCGCATTGTCACGGATCGGTTAATCTCGGCGGCTAAGCGGGATGGATGGATTGGCGAATCGCACCCCTTGTAGGCTACGCGCTCGGCCTTGTCGCCTTCGCCATCGCGCTGGCGAAGCTGAAGAGCCGGATCGAGCTGTCGCGCGCGAAGCATCCGTCGCTGACCGGCCATGCACGGATGGCGCGCCGGTTCGCGGCGCTGGTCCCGGGCTACAGCTACGACGAGGCGCGGTTTTTCCGTGCCGATGATGCGCCCGCGGAGATTGCTGCGGCGCGCCGGGAGGGATTCTTCCGCCTGTCGCGGCTGCTGCGCGAACGGTGTCCCCAGGGCTTGCGCCTGACGGCGGACATCCGCGGCTCAGTGCCGGACCTGCAGTTCACCTCGGCGTATCGCGTGCCGTTCCAGTTCAGCCGTTTCGTCAACCAGCATCTGCCGATCGCCGCTTTCATGGAGGCGTCGTCCGGGGTGATGCTGACCGACCTCGACGGCAATGGCTACTACGATCTCGCAGGCTCCTACGGCGTCAACGTCCTCGGCTACGACGTCTACAAGGCGTGCCTGGAGCAGAGCCGCAAGCGCGTTGCCGAACTCGGCCCGGTGCTCGGCTCCTACCATCCGCTGGTCGCCGCGAATGTGAAGCGCCTGTGCGCGCTCTCGGGCCTCGACGCCGTGTCGTTTCACATGTCGGGCACCGAGGCGGTGATGCAGGCGGTCCGCCTCGCGCGCTACCACACCCGCCGCTCGCATCTCGTGCGCTTCTGCGGCGCCTATCACGGCTGGTGGGGCGATGTGCAGCCCGGCATCGGCAATCCGCTGCCGGCGCGCGAGACCTATACGCTGGCGGACATGTCGGAGCAGTCGCTGCGCGTCCTGCGCCATCGGCGCGACATCGCCTGTGTGCTGGTCAATCCGCTGCAGGCGCTGCATCCCAACGCAAACGCGCCGGGCGATTCCGCGCTCATCGACAGCGCCCGCGGCGCTCATTTCGATCGCGCCGCCTACGCGGAGTGGCTCCAGCGGCTGCGCGCCGTGTGCAGCGAGCGCGGCATCGTGCTGATCTTCGATGAAGTCTTTGTCGGCTTTCGCATCGCTCGCGGCGGCGCGCAGGAGTATTTCGGCGTCAAGGCCGACATGGTGACTTACGGCAAGACGCTGGGCGGCGGCCTGCCGGTCGGGGTGATCTGCGGGCGCGAGGACGTGATGCGCCGCTTCCGCGAGGATCGGCCGCTCGACGTCTGCTTCGCGCGCGGCACCTTCAACGCGCATCCCTACGTGATGGCGGGGATGGATGCGTTCCTGACGCATCTGCAATCGCCCGCGGCCAGCGGGCTCTACGATGGTCTGGACGAAACCTGGAATGCGCGCGCCGATGCGCTCAATCGGCGTCTGGAGGACGCCGGCTTACCGCTGCGCGTCGCCAACCTGTCCACGATCTGGACCGTCGCCTACACGACGCCCTCGCGCTACAACTGGATGCTTCAGTATTACCTCCGCGCCGAAGGGCTGGCGTTGAGCTGGGTCGGCAGCGGGCGGCTGATCTTCAGTCTCAACTACACGCAAGCCGATTTCGACGCCGTGGCGGAGCGGTTCGTCGCGGCTGCGAGCGCCATGCAGCGCGACGGCTGGTGGTGGAGCGACGGTGCGATGACCAACAAATCGATTCGGCGCCAGATGCTGCGGGAGATGATCGCGCACCGCTTGTCTCTCTTTCCGGCACACCGCTGACGAGTCAAGGCATGCGCAGCGCCGCCGCGCGATGCCGCTCCGTGCGACCGCTCTTATCCGTGCTGCTCCTTCGGTTCCTCGATCCTCTCGCCGCGCATGAGGGCGAGCGGCGCCTTGTGGTAGAGCTTGATGTCGTGGAACGGGTCGGTGAGGATTTTGGTGGCCCACACCAGCCCGGTCTGCACGTCCTTGATGATGAAAAGCTGCACCGTGCGGAACACGAGACCGGCGAGGCCGAGGAACAGCCAGATCTTGGCGACATGGCGGATGAACTCGGCGGGAGTGGACGCGGGCGTAACCAGCCCGAACAGCGCCGGATCAACCAGCAGCACGAGCGGGGAGGCGGCCCAGATGATCAGCAGCACCGTCTTGCGCCGCAGATTGTAGCCGACCTTGATCTCTTCCTTGTATTCGTGCGTCGCGTGGTTGACTTCGTCGTAACCTTTCGGCTCGAAGAAAAAGTGGCCGGCCTGGCGCGTCGTCATCGCGACCAGCCAGCCGATCAAGGCCGAGACCGCGGGGTCGAAGAACACCAGCACATAGGCGACCAGGAAGCTGATCGCGCTGACGAGATGCAGAGCCTGATTAATGCGACTGTGATGATAGTAGCGATGGTCGTCCCACCGCTGTTCTTCAAGCGCCTGAAAAAAGCCTTTCATCGACGTTCCCCTTCTTGCATTCAATATTTCCATCGATAGGCGATCAAATCTCCGCGCGCGCCGCGGAGCAAATGGCGTCGCTCGCCGTCGCGCGATCCTTGGCGAAGCGAATGAGCGAGAAGTGACCGAGTGGCGGCACCGCGCGGCGTTCTTTGAGGCGAATGCCCGGCGCGCGGTCGGCCCAGGAGGCGTAGCGTTGCCAGGCGAAATCGGTGCGCCAACCCAGGCGACGCGCCGCCGGGGCGAACCACTGCTCCAAGGCGTGACGCAGACCCGCCTCGGCGCTCACGCGGCTCAGCAGCACGATTTCGCCGCCCGGCTTGAGCACGCGCGCAAACTCGTCGAGCGTCGCCTCCGGGTTCGGAACTGCGGTGATGACATATTGCGCGACGACCACGTCGACCGACGCATCGGGCAATGACAGGTGCTCGATGTCCATCACCGCAAGGCCGGCGATCTGACGCAGCCCGAGCGCACGCACGCGCTCCTGCGCCTTGCGCAGCATGGGCTCGGAAATATCGACGCCGATGACGCGGCTGGACGCTGCGTAGTCCGGCAGCGACAGGCCAGTGCCGACGCCGGCTTCGAGAATGAGGCCGCCGATGCGCTCGGCGGCGACGACGGCCGCCCGCCGCCCGCTTTCGAAAACCGGGCCGAACACGAGATCATAGACGGGTGCCCAGCGGCCATAGGCCCGGGCGATGGCGTCCTTGTCGAGTTGCAGATCGAGTTGGGTCATTGCGATGCGGTGTCCGTGGCGCCGTCGGCGACGGCGATTCGTCGGCTGGAATTGGGTGCACCGAGGTCGCGCATCGCCGCGGATTGTCCCGCGTGCGATCTTTCGTGCGAACGACCGGCCGCGCGTTCGACGTGGCCGACGAACTGCCGCACGCTCCGCTCCCAGCCGTGGGCAAGGGCGAATTGGCGGCAGTCCTGGCGCGAGAGGTCGAGCGCGGCAAGGCAGGCGGCGCGCAAATCGTGGTGCAGCACACCGACCGGGCTGTCGCCGATCACGTCCTTGGGCCCCGTCACCGGAAACGCCGCGACCGGCGTGCCGCAGGCCAGCGCCTCGAGCTGGACCACCCCGAACGTATCGGTCAGGCTCGGAAAGACAAACACGTCAGCCGCCGCGAGGTGTCTCGCCAGCACTTCGGCGGACTGCAGCCCGAGAAACTTCGCTTCGGGATAGCGCCGGCGCAATTCGTCTTCGTGCGGCCCGTCGCCGATGACCACCTTGGTGCCGGGCAGGTCGAGGGAGAGGAACGCGTCGAGGTTTTTCTCCACCGCGACCCGTCCCGCGGTCACGAAGATCGGGCGGGGATAAGCCAGGTCGACCGCGCCATCCGGATGGAAGACATCGGTGTCCACGCCCCGCGTCCACATGCCGAGATTGCGAAATCCACGCTGCGTGAGCGCAGACATCAGCGAGGGCGTCGATACCATCGTCACCGCCGCGGCGGCGTGGAAGCGTTGCAGCACGCCGTAGGTCCACGCTTCCGGAATCGGCGCGCGCGCCGAGATGTATTCGGGGAAGCGCGTGGTGAAGCTCGTGGTGAACGGTCGCCGACGGCGCCGGCAGTAGGCGCGGACGCAGTACCCGATCGGCCCTTCGGTCGCGATATGGATGGCGTCGGGCGCCGCGCTTTCGATCCGCCGGGCAATCTCGCCGGGATTGCACAGCGCAATGCGCAGGCCCGGATAGGTCGGCAGTTGCAGCGAGGGAAAGCCTTCCGGCGTCAGAAACTGGATCGCGACGTCGAACGCATCGGCCGCCTTGGCGAGCGACGTCAGGGTGCGCACGACCCCATTCACCTGTGGATGCCAAGCATCCGTCGCTATGAGCACGCGCACGACGTCCCACCTCGCTCGCGCGCGTTCGCCGCGCAATACGCCGCTGGATTCGGGTGAAAGCCGCGCAAATGCGAGAGGAACCGGGGACTAGCCGGGCGCAGCCTCAGCGGTGAATTTAGGGAGCCATTGATGAACGTCATGCGACACGAATTGCGCAGTTGCATCTCAGGAATATGACGATCAGACGTAAGGGCTTTTGCCGCAGGACCGATATCCACGACAATCATTGCCTTTTTCGTCTTTTGGGCGGGCGAACGCGGCGCGCTGTAACAAATCTATCGTGAGGAGATGGGAGGGTCGGATGCGAATCAGTTGGTTGACGCAGATGACCAAGTTGGTCTGGCGCTTAGTCGGGATCCGATGGGGAACGGGGCGGGGATCGTCGCACGGACGCTACGCGAATGGGTCGCCGCGAATCGAATCGGCATCGCCCTGAGCTTACTCATCATCGTCGCGGCCTCGGTCGCGCTGTTCGTCCTCCTGCGCGACATCCAGATCGACAAGGTCGTTGCGGCGATCCGGGCGACTGCGCCTGAGGCGATTCTGACGGCGGCCGGGTTCGTCGCCTGCGCCTATCTCACGCTGACCGGTTACGACTTCTTCGCCTTGCGCACGATCGGTCGGCGCGACGTGCCGTACCGCACAGCGGCTCTCGCAAGTTTTACGGGATATGCGATCGGCCATAGTCTCGGCGCGACGGCCGTCACTGCCGGGATGGTGCGTTACCGGATTTATTCCGCGCATGGGCTGAGCGTGGTCGATGTCGCCAAGATCGCCTTCATCACCGGCCTCACTTTCTGGCTCGGCAATGCATTCGTGCTCGGCCTCGGCATGGCGCTCAAGCCCGCGGCGGCGAGCGCAATCAATCACGTGCCGAATGTTTTCAACCGGGCGATCGGATTGGCGGGGCTTGCCGTCATCGTCGGCTATCTGCTGTGGCTGTTGCCGCGCCCGCGGACAATCGGCCGGGATCATTGGCAGGTCACGCTGCCGAGCGCGCCGCTGACGCTGGTGCAGATCGCGATCGGGGTGTGCGATCTGACCTT
>JAEULX010000191.1 GCA_016793685.1 Bradyrhizobiaceae bacterium | reverse complement strand
GACAGTTGGCGCACGAAACCCGTCGTGCAGGTGCCGGAGTATCCCGACCCGCAGGCGCTCGCCGCCGTAGAGAAACAGCTTTCGACTTTTCCGCCGCTCGTTTTCGCCGGCGAAGCGCGCAACCTGAAAAAGGCGCTCGCGCGGGTCGCCAAGGGCGAGGCGTTCCTGCTCCAGGGCGGCGACTGCGCCGAAAGCTTCGCCGAACACGGTGCCAACAATATTCGCGACTTCTTCCGCGTCTTCCTGCAGATGGCCGTGGTGCTGACCTATGCGGCGGCGTCGCCCGTCATAAAGGTCGGGCGCATCGGCGGTCAGTTCGCCAAGCCCCGCTCGTCCTCGACGGAAAAGCGCGACGGCGTCGAGCTTCCGAGCTATCGCGGCGACATCATCAACGACAACGCGTTCGACCCCGAAGCGCGACGGCCCGATCCGCGCCGTCAGCTGCAAGCCTATCGGCAATCGGCGGCGACGTTGAACCTGCTGCGCGCCTTCGCCCAGGGCGGCTACGCGAACCTCGGCAGCCTGCATCAATGGATGCTCGGCTTCGTCAAGGACAGCCCGCAGGCGCGGCGCTACATGGCGCTTGCCGACCAGATCTCCGAGGCGCTCGCGTTCATGCGCGCATGCGGGCTCGATCTCGAAGGCCACCCCGAACTGCGCACGACCGAGCTCTACACCAGCCACGAGGCGTTGCTGCTCGGATACGAAGAAGCGTTGACGCGCATCGATTCGACGAGCGGCGACTGGTACTGCACGTCGGGGCACATGTTGTGGATCGGCGACCGCACGCGTCAGCCCGACCATGCCCATATCGAATTCTGCCGCGGCATCGAGAACCCGCTCGGACTGAAGTGCGGGCCATCGCTCAAGCCGGACGAACTGCTGCGCCTGATCGACATTCTCGATCCCGAGAACGAGCCCGGCCGCCTGACCCTGATCACGCGCTTCGGCGCCGACAAGGTCGGCGAGATGCTCCCGCCGCTGGTGCGGGCGGTCAAGCGCGAGGGCCGCAATGTCGTGTGGTCGTGCGATCCCATGCACGGCAACACCATCACGTCCGCAAGCGGTTTCAAGACGCGGCCGTTCGATCGAATCCTGCAGGAAGTGAAGAACTTCTTCACCGTCCACGCGGGCGAAGGCACCTTTGCCGGCGGCGTCCACCTCGAAATGACCGGGCAGAACGTGACCGAATGCACCGGCGGCGCCCGCGCCATCACCGACGAGGACCTCGACAGCCGCTATCACACGTTCTGCGATCCGCGGCTCAATGCCGACCAGTCAATCGACCTGGCATTCCTCCTGGCGGAGCTTCTGAAAAAGGAGCGCACCACCCGAGCAGCGCCGATGTCTGCGGTCGCGAGTTGGTGACAGGCTGCAGGATTTAATCGCCAAAAGCCGGTCGCCAAGAGCCGTGTGCGCTCGCGGACGTCCAAGCCAAGCCATGCAGCGGAGCGATCTTTTCCGGCGCGCTCCGCTCGGCATGTGAGAAGAAGCGCGGGACGGCCCAAGCGCCGTCCCCGCGCGTCACGAGAAGGCGACGAGCGTCTCGACGCTAGATCGCTTCCTTGAGCTCCTTGGCGGCGCGGAAGGCCACCTTTTTGCTCGCCTTGATCTTGATCGGCTCGCCGGTCGCCGGATTGCGTCCCATCCGTGCGGCGCGCTTGCGTACCTGCAGGATGCCGAGCCCGCCGATGCGGATGCGGTCGCCTTTCTTGAGGTGCTTCACCACCAAGCCGATCATGTCGTTGAGAATGGCTTCCGACTGCTTCTTCGCCAGTTCATGCTCGGCCGCGAGCGCTGCGGCGATATGCTTGAGCGTCACGGTAGGTTGTGCTGCTTTAACCATTGAAGTCCTCCAATTGCGGTTCAAAAAACCGCGAAAACTCCCGTCAAATAGATGATTCTCGGGCTTACGCCAGCGCTAAAATGCGAAAAAAGCCCGTTTTTCCTGGTTTTTTGTCAGTTTCCCACGCATTTTCCCAATAGATTCGGGCTTTTGCACTGCGGTCGGCGGGATTTTGGCCCTTCAGCGCCGCCCCGATTCGGCCCGGGCGAGCCTGCCGGAAACGACAAAATCGCGCCCCGAGTTGTCACCGCGCACCTCGCTGCGCGCGCGCTGCGCGCCGCTTCGAATGTGCCGAGCCGTTCGCAAACTTGACTTCGCCCCGGGTGGGTCTTATCTCAGCGCGTCCGAACAACTTTGGACTTGCGCGGTCCGGGGGCGTAGCTCAGTTGGTTAGAGCGTCGGCCTGTCACGCCGAAGGTCGCGGGTTCGAGCCCCGTCGCTCCCGCCAGTAAAATCAACGACTTGCCTATTTTTATCCACATGCGCTTTGCCTCGCGATCAGACTCCGCGGGCAGGCGCCGCGCCGTGGCGCGCGGTTCCGCCGATGGAGCGTCGGGGTGCGAGGAGCAAAAACATGTTCACCGGCATCGTCACTGACATCGGCGAGGTGACCGAGGTTTCGCCGCGCGCGGCGGATTTGCGGCGGCTGACGATCGCCTGCCATTACGACCGCGCGTCGATCGCGATGGGCGCCTCGATCGCCTGCAGCGGCGTTTGTCTTACGGTCGTCGGCGCCGGCGACGCGGGCGGACGCGCATGGTTCGCCGTCGACGCGGCGCCGGAAACGCTGCGCGTCACCACGGTCGGCGGCTGGACGACGGGGACTCCTGTCAATCTGGAGCGCTCGCTGCGGATCGGCGACGAACTCGGCGGCCATATCGTCACCGGGCATGTCGACGGGCTCGCCGAGGTGGTCGCGCGCGAGGACCTCACCGAAACCGCGCGCTTCACCATCAGGGCGCCGGCGCATCTGTCGCGCTTCATCGCCGCCAAAGGCTCGGTCGCCCTCGACGGCGTCTCGCTGACGGTGAACGAAGTCGCAGGCGACGACTTCACCGTGTTGATCATTCCGCATACGCTGACGGCGACCACGTTCGGACGTCTTGCGCGCGGCGACCGCCTCAATCTCGAAGTCGATCTCATGGCGCGTTACGCCGCACGGCTGATCGAGGCGCGTCAGTAATCGCTGCTGCGCGAAAAAGGCTTCGCGCTGCAACCACCACTACAGCGCCGCTGACCGCTGCAAATCGGCTTGCGCACCGCCTGACCGACTTGCTACTCACGGCGCGTTTCCGGGGAAGAGCATGGCTGGCCCACGCACCGCATTTCACGTCAATCTCGAGCCTCTGCCGGGCGCGCGCATTCTCGTCGTCGAGGGCCGCTATTACGGCAATATCGCCGACGCCCTGCTCGAGGGCGCGCGGCGCGTGCTCGACGCGGCGCAAGTCGAATGGGATATCGTCACCGTGCCCGGCGCGCTCGAAGTCGCGCAGGCGGTCGCGATGGCGTTCGAAGCGCCGATGCATGCGCGGCGCATGCCCTATGACGGGGTGGTGGCGCTCGGCTGCGTCATACGCGGCGAGACCAGCCACTACGACATCGTCGCCAACGAATCCGCGCGGGCGCTGATGGACCTCGCGGTGCAGCACCGTGTGCCGATCGGCAACGGCATCCTCACCGTCGATACGCCGGCGCAGGCGAAAGTGCGCTCCGACCCCGAGGAAGGCGACAAAGGCGGCGTCGCCGCGACGGCCGCGCTCGCCCTGATCCACGTCAAGCGGCATTTCCAGAATCCGCGGGGCGAACCGTGAGCGGGACCGCCAAGGAGCCGCGCAAGGCAAACCGGCGCGGCGCGGCGCGGCTCGCGGCGGTGCAGGCCCTCTATCAGATGGATATCGCCGGAACGCCGCTGCACGACATTCTCGCGGATTTCGAACGGCACTGGATCGGCCGCGAGATCGAAGGCGAGCAATACCTGCCGGCGGAAGCCGGCTTTTTTCGCGACATCGTCACCGGCGTCGTCGCCGACCAGCGGCGGCTCGACCCCCTCGTCGATCATGCGCTCGCCGCCGGCTGGCCGCTCAAGCGCGTCGAAGCGATCCTGCGCTCGGTGCTGCGCGCCGGCGCTTACGAACTCGACAAGCGCCACGACATTCCCGCCCGCGTCGTCATCTCCGAATATGTCGACGTTGCGAGCGCCTTCGTCGATCGCGACGAGACCGGGATGATCAATGCCGTGCTCGACCAGATCGCCCACCAGGTGCGCCCCGTGGAGTTCGCCCAGCAGGCTGCCTCCCTGCCTTCTCGCCGCGGGCAGGAGAGCTAAGAGCATTTTCCGGCGAAGCATGCCCTCGGACTTGATCCGGGGGTGGAAACCGGTTCGCCGGAGAAAATGCCACCACTCGCGGAGAACCGGAGCGAATTCCGATTCAATTAGAACGGAATTTGCTCTGACGCGGCCCCGCGCTGGAAAATGCGCCGAATAGGCGTTAGTAGCGACACTCATCCATCGGCAAGCGAGGGCGGATGCAGGACGCAGCGGCAGAGGACTACGGGCGAAGCTGGTATGCGGCGACGGCGGTCGATGCGCCTGAGCGGCCGAAGCTCGCGACCGATATCGACGTCGACGTCTGCGTCATCGGCGGCGGACTGGCAGGCCTGACCACCGCGCGCGAAGTCGCGCGGCTTGGCTGGTCGGTCGTCGTCCTCGAGGAAAAGCGCGTCGCCTGGAGCGCGTCGGGCCGCAACTGCGGCTTTGTCCTGCCCGGCTTCGCCGCCGACATTCTCGGCATCGTCGAACGCCTCGGCCTCGATCAGGCGAAAAAGCTATGGGCCCTGGCGGATGCCGGGCTCGAATACGTCCGCATGGCGATCGACGAATGCAAAATGGCCGGGGTGGAGCCGCGCCGCGGCTGGCTCGACGTCTCCAAGGTGGACAAAGGCGACGAGATGATCGCGCTCGTCGGCATGCTCGGACAGGAATTCGATGCTTCGGTCGAGGGCTGGCCGACCGAGCGCGTGCGCGAGGTCTTGCGCAGCGACCGCTATTTTCACGCCGTCTACTACCCGAACGCCTTTCACATTCATCCGCTCAACTACGCGCTCGGTCTGGCTCGCGGCGCCGAGGAGGCCGGAGCGCGCATTTTCGAGCACACGCGCGCGCTGGAGATCGACCCGGCGGGCGTGCGCAAGCGAATTCTGACGCCGACCGCGCTGGTGCGCGCGAACCATGTGGTGCTCGCGGGCAATACCCTGATCGCCGCACTGATGCCGCAGCTCGCCGAGACGCTTCTTCCGGTCACGAGCTACGTCGCAGTCACCGAGCCGCTCGGGGAGCGCCTCGGTCAGGCCATTGCTTATTCGGGCGCGGTCAGCGACTCGCGCCGCGCCAATTATCACTATCGCGTCGTCGACGGCGACCGTTTGATGTGGGCTGGCGGGGGCGGGCCGTTCGCACGCGATCCGCGCCGGATCGCCGGAAGTTTCCGGAAAGCGATCGCCCGCACCTATCCGCAGCTCGGCGACGTCGCGATCGCCCATGCATGGGCGGGCACGATGGGGTTCGCCGTGCATCGCATGCCGCAGATCGGCGAAATTTCGCCCGGCCTGTGGGTTGCGAGCGCGTTCGCCGGGCACGGCCTCAATACGAGCGCCATTGCCGGAAACCTGATCGCCCGCGCAATCACCGAAAACGACGACACCTGGCGCGAGTTCATTCCTTACAATCTCGTCTGGGCGGGCGGCCGCCTCGGCCGCGTGTGCGCGCAGGCAGCGTTCGCCGTGCGCAATTGGCAGGAGGAGATCGAGGCGAACCTGGCGCAGCGCCGCGAGGGACTACGTCTCACCAAGCGCGCGCCATCGCCAGCGAAGGCCAAGCCTGACGCCGGCGGAGCCCATCCCGCCTAGCCGGGGCGCCGGCCTCGACATCGCGCTTATCTGTTTTCAACCAGAAATTGCGCATATATAAGACTACACCAGCCTTGAATCCCCCCCCGTTTCTGAAGTCCGGTTGCGGCAAACGAGCGCCTTCAATTTCCTCTCCGCCGACCCGATATTGGTTTGGGAGTTCGCCCTTTCCGAGGGTGCAGGAGGTCAGAATGCTTCGGTTTCGTCTAGGTCCCTGGGTCGCCGTGCTGGCGCTCTTGTCCGGTCTCGCGCTGAGCACGGCGGATTACGCCGATGCGCGAATCGGCGGCGGCAGGTCGAGCTTCGGCAGCCGGGGTTTCCGCACGTTTTCGGCGCCGCCGTCGACGCGGACGACGCCTGGTTCAGTTTCGCCGATCGAACGCTCCACCACCCAGCCTGGAACCTTTGCGCGTCCCAACGCCGCGGCGCCGGGCGTGGGCGGCGGAATGTTTAACCGTCCCGGCTTGTTCGGCGGCGGGCTTCTGGGCGGCTTGGCGGCCGGTTTCCTGGGCGCCGGCCTGTTCGGCCTGCTGTTCGGCCATGGCCTGTTCGGCGGCCTGGGCGGGTTCGCCTCGATTCTAGGCCTGCTCTTGCAGATCGGGCTGGTCGCTTTCGTGGGCATGCTGCTCTTCCGGATGTGGCAGGGGCGGCGTCAGCCCGCCTTGGCGGGCGGTCCGCAGCTGCGCGACATCGGGCCGAATCCCTCGGGGCTCGGTTCGCTCGGCGGCGGGGCGGCGGCTGCAGCGCCCATGACGGGGATGCCGCCCGTCGAGATCAAGCCCGAGGACTATCAGGCGTTCGAGCGGCTGCTCGGCGACATTCAGGCCGCCTATAGCGCGGAGGACTTGAACGCCCTGCGCGCGCTCGTAACGCCGGAAATGCTCTCGTACCTGTCCGAGGAGCTTGCGCAGAACGCGAGCCGCGGCGTGGTGAACAAGGTATCCAATGTCAAGCTGGAGCAAGGCGATCTCGCCGAAGCCTGGCGGGAAGGCGACACCGAGTACGCCACCGTGGCCATGCGCTTTTCGCTGGTGGATCGCACGCTTGATCGCGCCAGCGGACGGCTGGTCGAAGGCAGCGACACGCCGGACATTGCGACCGAGGTGTGGACCTTCCGGAGAGCGCGTAACGGTGCCTGGTTGCTGTCGGCGATTCAGCAGACGCACTGACCCTCGCGCCGAACGCCCGCGCGTAGGCTACCCCTCCGGAATTCGCCTGCTTTGCCCGGCTTCGTGCCGGGCAAAGCGCATTATGAGGGGGCTCGCATCAAGCCATTCGGTTTTTGATATTTATTAAAGCCGGACGGGCGCGCGGCATGGTCTGTCGCCGTGACCCGGGACCACTTCGCGGGCCAGGACGAACGCATGGTGTTTTGGTTGGTGTTGGGGCTGATGACCGCCGCGGCGATCGCCGTCGTGGTGCGGCCGCTGCTGCGGCGCGCCCCATCGCCCGCCGCTGACGCCGACGGCGACCTTGCCGTCTATCGCGACCAGCTTGCGGAAATCGAGCGCGACCTCAGCCGCGGCGTTCTCGCGCCGCCGGAGGCGGAGGCCGCCCGTATCGAAATCTCTCGCCGGCTGCTTGCCGCGGCAGAGCGCGCGGACGCGGCTCGCCAAACGGGCGTCGCGGCCGCCCCGCATTCCTGGCGTGCCGTATCCGTTGCCGCGCTGATCGCATTGCCGGTCGGCGCGCTCGCCCTCTATGGCGCGCTCGGCTCTCCCGGATTGCCGGGACAACCGCTGGCGGAGCGACGTGCCAGCGCCAGCGCGAACGGCGGGCCGGCGGCCAACGAGCCGAACTCGCTCGCCGCCCTGGTCAATCAGGTCGAGACGCATCTCCGCCGCAACCCCGACGACGGGCGCGGCTGGGAAGTGCTAGCGCCCGCCTTCATGCAATTGGAGCGCTTCGACGACGCCGTGAAGGCGCGCCGCAATGCAATCCGCCTGCTCGGCGCGACGCCAACCCGCATCGCCGGGCTCGGCGAAGCGCTCGCGGCGGCGGCGGGCGGCATGGTCACGCCCGAGGCCAGGGCGGAGTTCGAGCGCGCGCTCAAAATCGATCCCGACAACGTCACGGCGGCCCTCTATATCGGGCTCGCCGCCCAGCAGGCCGGGCAGCCCGAGGAAGCGCGCCGCATATGGGAAGGCATGATCGCCCGCGCGCCGGACGGCGCGCCGTGGGTGGCGTTCGTGCGCCAGGCGATCGCATCGCTCGGCGCGCCCGGCAGCGGGCCGCCCACCGGCGATGCACGCGCGGCGTCCGACGCATCCGCCGAATTGACGGCCGAGCAGATCGAGACGGCCCGCGGCATGGTCGAGCGGCTCGCCGCGCGGCTTGCGACCGACGGCTCCGACGTCGACGGTTGGCTGCGGCTGGTGCGATCCTACATGGTGCTCGGCGAGCACGACAAAGCGCGGGCGGCGGCGAGCGACGCGCGCCGTGCGCTCGCGGACGACGCAAACAAGCTGCAGCGCCTCGACTCGGGGGTGAAGGCGCTGGGGGTCGAGGGATAACGACCGAAAGCAGGAAGCATGACGCGTAAGCAACGCCGGTTCGCCCTGATCGCCAGTTCGCTCGTCGTGCTCGGCGCAGCGGTCGGCCTCGTGCTGTTCGCCCTCAACGACTCGATCGTGTTCTTCCATTCGCCGACCGAGCTTGTCGAACAGAACATTCGGCCCGGCACGCGCCTGCGCATCGGCGGTCTGGTGGCGCCGGGAACGGTGGTCAAGGGCGCGAACCTCGCGGTCCGTTTCGAGGTGACGGACGGCAACAAGGCGGTGGAGGTCGCCTACACCGGCGCGCTGCCCGATCTGTTTCGCGAAGGCCAGGGCGTCATCGCCGAGGGCACGCTCGAGCGCCCGGGTCTATTCAGGGCCGACAGCGTGCTCGCCAAGCATGACGAGCGATACATGCCGCGCGAGGTCGCCGACGCGCTGAAGAAACAGGGCCACTGGCAGGACGACTACGCCAGCAAGCCGCCAGTACCGGCTACGGGCGCATCGGCGGGAGCGACGCATTGATCCCCGAACTCGGCCACTACGCCCTTGTGCTCGCGCTTGCGCTCGCGCTCGCGCAGTCGAGCGTGCCGCTGATCGGCGTGCGCAACGGCGATGCCGCGCTGATGGATGTCGCGCGATCGACGGCGCTCGTGCAGTTCATCTGCGTCGCGACGGCGTTCGCGGCGCTGACCGCCGCGTACGTGACGTCGGACTTCTCGGTCACGAATGTCGCCGAGAATTCCCATTCGGCGATGCCGCTCATCTACAAGTTCACCAGCGTCTGGGGAAACCACGAGGGCTCCATGCTCCTGTGGGTCCTGATCCTCGCGCTGTTCGGCGCGCTGCTGGCCGTGTTCGGCCGCAACATACCGGCCGCGCTGCAAGCGAGCGTGCTCGCCGTGCAGTCGTGGATCGCCACCGCGTTCTATCTGTTCATCCTCCTCACCTCGAACCCGTTCGCGCGTCTCGTGCGCCCGCCGATCGAGGGCCGCGACCTCAACCCGATCCTGCAGGACCTGGGCCTCGCCATTCACCCGCCCCTGCTCTATCTCGGCTATGTCGGCTTTTCGATCTCGTTTTCCTTCGCGGTGGCGGCGCTCTTGATCGGCCGCATCGACGCCGCCTGGGCGCGCTGGGTGCGGCCGTGGACGCTGACCGCGTGGATTTTCCTCACGCTGGGCATCGCGATGGGCTCGTACTGGGCCTATTACGAGCTCGGCTGGGGCGGCTGGTGGTTCTGGGATCCGGTCGAGAACGCATCGCTGATGCCCTGGCTCGCGGGCACCGCGTTCCTGCATTCGGCCCTGGTGATGGAGAAGCGCGAGGCGCTGAAGGTCTGGACCATCCTGCTCGCGATCCTCACCTTCTCGCTTTCCCTGATCGGGACCTTCCTGGTGCGGTCGGGCGTGCTGACCTCGGTGCATGCCTTCGCGACCGATCCCGCGCGCGGCGTGTTCATTCTCGCGATCCTCGTGTTCTTCATCGGCGGCAGCCTCGCCCTGTTCGCCTGGCGCGCCCCGATGCTCAAGCAGGGCGGCGTGTTCGCGCCGATCTCGCGCGAGGGCGCGCTGGTCTTCAACAACCTGTTTCTCACCACCGCCTGCGCCACCGTGTTCGTCGGCACGCTCTACCCGCTCGCGATCGAGGCGCTCACCGGCGCGAAGATTTCCGTCGGCGCGCCGTTCTTCAACCTGACCTTTGCCCCGCTGATCGTGCCGGTGCTGATTGCCATGCCGTTCGGGCCGCTGCTGCCGTGGAAGCGCGGCGATCTCCTCGCGGTCGCGCAGCGGCTGCTCGGCGCCGCGGCGCTCGCGGTGATCGCCGTCGTCATAACGTTCCTCATCGAGGGCAAGCCGGTGTTGGGGCCGCTCGGCATCGGGCTCGCCGTATTCGTCATCGCCGGCGCCGTCACCGACATTGTCGAGCGCATCGGGCTGTTCCGAACGCCGCCGGGCGTCGCCCTGCGTCGCGCCGCCGGTCTCCCGCGCTCCTCCTGGGGCACCGCGCTTGCCCATATCGGGCTCGGCCTGACGCTGATGGGCGTCATCGGGGAATCGCAATGGAACAGCGAGCGCATCGTCGCGATGAAGGTCGGCGACCGGCTGACGATCGGCGGCTATGAACTCAGTTTCGACGGCGCGGAGCAACGGGCCGGCCCGAATTATCGTGAACTCGTCACCACGTTTACCGCGCGGCGCGACGGCAGGGTTGTCGGCGTGATGTCGCCGGCGAAGCGGACCTTCGCCCATCGCGAGATGTCGACCACCGAGGCGGCGTTGAAAGCGCGCGG
>JAEULX010000216.1 GCA_016793685.1 Bradyrhizobiaceae bacterium | reverse complement strand
GAGGCGCCGTGCAGCGATTGTCCTTCCAGGATTGAGAACCAGATTTCGACCTGGTTGAGCCAGGAGGCCCGCGTCGGCGTGAAGTGGAAGCGCACGTTCGGATGGCGCTTGAGCCAGCGGTCGTTCTTGGGCTTGTGGGTGTTGAGGTTGTCGAGGACGACATGGATGGCGGTGTCTGGATGGCCGACGACGATATCGTTCATAAAATCCAGGAACTCGATGCGCCGGCGGCGCGTCTTGTGTGCAGCTCTTACCTTGCCGGTGGCCACCTCGAAGGCGGCGAACAGCGTGGTGGTGCCATTGCGCTTGTAATCGTGGCTGTGGCCGGTCAGCGCCCGGCCGTTCGGTAGCTTCAGATAGCCTTGGGCACGCTCCAGCGCCTGGATCGAAGGCTTTTCGTCGACGCAGATGACGATCGCATTCTCGGGTGGCGCCATGTAGAGCCCGACCACATCGGCGGCCTTGGCGATAAACTCGGGATCGTTGCTTTCGCACCAGGACTTGCGCCCGGCGAGGTCGATCTTTTGCGCCCGCAGGAAACGCCAGACCTGCTGCTCGTGCACGTCGCCCAGTTCGGCTGCAATCAATGGCCCGTTCCAGCGCGCGAAGCCGCCCGGCGGCTCCCGCTCCAGGATCGCCAGAATGCGTCGACCGGTCTCGCTGGTGTATTTAGGTGCAGGTCCGGGCCGCGGCTTGTCGGCCAAACCGGCCAAGCCTTCGCGGGCGAACCGGCCGCGCCAAGTGCTAACCGTCCGCGGCATCGTGCCGAGCGCGCGGGCAATCGAACGTGTCGAGCGGCCTTCGTCCGCCAGCAAGACGATCCGCGCGCGAAACGCGTCGCGCTGTTCCGTCGTCGGTGCCCGCACCCGCGCTTCAAGCACCGCACGATCCTCCGGCGTCAGCCGGACCTCCGCAGCTATGGGAATCATCCCAATGTTGAATCACGAGTCAGCCTTCCGTAAAAGCGGGTACTAGAATGCAGCCGACGATGTTGAGCACCGTGGTCTTGCCAGAGCCGCTCGGCCCACGCAGACCGACCACCTCGCCGGCCATTACGTCGAATGAGACGCCGCGCAACGCATCGACGCGCGCTGTCCCCTCGCCGTAGTGCTTTCGGACATTGGCGAACGAGACGAGGGGAGCCGCGGTGGTCATGGGTCGGTCCTTATCCGGCTAGCGCTGTCGCCGGATCGACCTTCAGGGCGAACCGGACCCCGAGCGTGCTGGCGACGAGGCAGATCGCCGTAACGACAGAAGCAAGCGCCGCGACATCCGGCACCTCGACCACCACCCGACGCGGGAAGCTGTCCTTCATGGCGAGGATGAACGTTAGGCCGAAGCTGAACCCGATCGCGCCCATCGCGAGCGCCTGCTGCAGGATCAGGCCGACGATCGTGCGATCAGGCGCCCCGATCAGCTTCAGGGTCGCGATCTCCTTGGTCTTGTCGATGGTCAGCGTGTAGATGATCAATGCGATGATCACGGTGGAGACGATCAGCAGGAGAGTCGTGAACAGGCCAATCTGCCGTCGCGCCCGCTCGATCACCGAGCGGCTTAGCACGCTCTCCTGTTCGTCCTGGGTCAACACTGCAAGATGCTTCCAGCGCCGCACGCCGTCGGCGACGCCCCCCACTGGGACGTCCGAATTCACCCGGGCGATCACGGCGTTGACGATATCGCTTGTCGCCTCGCCGCCGCCGCGGGCGAACTCCCGGCGTGCCGCCGGCGGGGCGAGCTCGAACTGCAGTTTCTGGGAGTCGCGCAGCGTGATGAACACGGCCGGATCGCCGCCGGAGGAGACTTGCCCGGCCGTGACTCCGACCACCGTCAACGCGCGGCGGCCGAGTTTGAGTCGGTCGCCGACCTTGAGACCAGTGGAGCGGTCGACCACCGTCTCGTAGCGGCTCTGGGTGATCGGACGCCCGTCGATCAGACGCCTTGGCCCGCCGGGACGGCCGGGTTCGTACCCGATCACGTAAAGGCGCAGCTTGCCCGCTGCCGTCTCGGTCTCGACCGACTGGAACGTGACCGCGCCGGCCTCGCTGACGCCGGCGACGCGCGCGACCGCCTCCCGGGTGTCGCCCGGCAGCCGCGAGGCCTCGGCGAAGGGGCCACGCGTGTTCGTCTCGACCACCCACAGGTCGACGCTCGGCGCCCGCGCCAATGTCAGCGCCTCGGCGATCAGCCCGCGGTAGATGCCAAGCTTCGACAGAACAATAGTAAGCAGCAGGCTTAGTCCCAGGCACGTTAGCAGGAAGCGGCCAAGATTGTGCCTGACGTCGCGGATCGCCAGGTTCATCTGTGCGATCCTTCGACCGAGGCGGCGCGGCCTTCGCGGAACCCGGAGCCGACCGCGGCAGGCACCACCGCGCCGTTCGGCAGCCCTTCGCTTAGTTCGACGCGGCCGTCGTGGCCGCGGTGACCGAATTTTACCGGCACGCGCGCGAGGCGGCCGTCGCGAACGATCCAGACCAGCCCGCTCGCACCGTCGAAACGTTCGATTGTCTTCTCGGGGACCATCAGGGCGTTCGGCAACACCGCTTTGGTGACGTAGACCTCGGCCTGTTCGCCGAGATGGAACTCCGATGGGCAATCCGTGCATGCGACGTAAATCCGGCGCTCCTCGTTGACCCGGTCGCTCTCGATGCCAACCCGGACGACGGCGCCGCTAAAGGTTTTATGCGGCAACGACCTCAGCCGCACCTCA
>JAEULX010000193.1 GCA_016793685.1 Bradyrhizobiaceae bacterium | reverse complement strand
GAATCCGTGAAGGACAAGCCGAAGCGCAAAGAGGCCAGTGCATCGAGCAAGTCCAAGGCGGGTGAGGCGACGAGCACGGCGTCGGCTTCCGCCGGCGGTGCCTCGCAGCCCGCCGTGCCCTCCACGAACTTCGATTCGCGCTTCGGCGGCTGGCGCTAAATAACCGCTGCCGGCGGCCGCGTTCGCCGGCGCGCACCGGCCAGCGCCGGAGAATCGAGCATGCATCCGGGATGAGAGCCGCCGTCGTCAGGCGGCGGCGGTGCTATACGTAACGCCCGTGGCAGTGCTTGTATTTCTTGCCGGAGCCGCACGGGCAAAGCTCGTTGCGGCCGACCTTGCCCCAACTCGCGGGATTGGCCGGATCGCGCGGCGCGGTGCGCGCCGCCGCGGTTCCATCGCCGCGCGACGGACCGAGGTTCACGTCGATCGTGGCGAATTCGTCTTCGCCGGTCGCGGGGTCGATGTGGTGCGCCTCCATGAACGGCAGGTTCTGCTCTTCGGGCGGCGGCTGCTCCATGATCTCCACGCGCATCAACTGGGCGGTGACCGCCTCGCGCAGATTCTGGCTCATCGCCTCGAACAGGTTGAAGGCTTCCGCCTTGTATTCGTTCAGGGGGTCGCGCTGGCCATAGCCGCGCAGCCCGATCACATTGCGCAGATGATCGAGCATCACGAGATGCTCGCGCCAGAGATGGTCGAGCGTCTGCAGCAGGATCGACTTTTCGACGTAGCGGATGATGTCCGGGCCCCACCGCGCGACCTTCGCCGCCATGTGCTCATCGGCATTCCGCTCGACGCGCGCAATCAACTCCTCGTCGGCGATGCCTTCTTCCTTCGCCCATTCGGCGACGGGAAGATCCATGCTGAGCACGCGCTTGATCTCGTCCTTCAGTCCCGCGACATCCCATTGTTCGGGATAGGCGTTCTCGGGAACGTGCTTCCCGACAAGTGCATCCACCACCTCGCGACGCATGTCGGCGACGATCTCCGGCGCCACCTCGTCGCTCATCCATTCGATGCGCTGGTCGAAGATGACCTTGCGCTGATCGTTCATCACGTCGTCGAACTTGAGCAGGTTCTTGCGAATGTCGTAGTTGCGCGCCTCGACCTTCTGCTGCGCCTTTTCCAGCGCCTTGTTGATCCAAGGATGGACGATCGCCTCGTCCTCCTTGAGGCCGAGCTTCTGCAACATGCCGTCGAGCTTGTCCGAGCCGAAGATGCGCATCAGGTCGTCTTCGAGCGACAGGAAGAACTTCGAGCGCCCCGGATCGCCCTGACGGCCGGATCGTCCGCGCAACTGGTTGTCGATGCGCCGCGACTCGTGCCGCTCGGTGCCGAGCACGAACATGCCGCCGGCGGCGAGCGCCTTCTCTTTCAGGCGGGCGACCTGCTGGCGGATCACGTCCGCCCGCGGATCGCGCGCCCGCGCCTGCATATCCGGGATGTCGGCCAGTTCCTGGCGGATGCGCATGTCGGCGTTGCCGCCGAGCTGAATGTCGGTGCCGCGGCCGGCCATGTTGGTGGCGATGGTGATCGCGCCCGGCACGCCCGCCTGGGAGACGATGTAGGCCTCCTGCTCGTGGTAGCGCGCGTTGAGGATTGCGAACACCTTGGCCTTGGTGGCGCCTTCGTCGCCGGTATAGAGCGCAGCGAAGGCGTTCGGATCGGAGAAGTCGTGCGCCTCCCAGCCGCGCTGGCGCAGCATGTCGGCGAGCTGCTCGGACTTCTCGATCGAGGTGGTGCCGACCAGCACCGGCTGGCCGCGCTGCTTGCAGTCCTCGATCAGCGTGATGATGGCGCGGTATTTTTCCGCCGCCGTGCGGTAGACCTCGTCGTCCTCGTCGAGGCGGACCATCGGCAGATTGGTCGGGATGTCGAGAACTTCGAGATTGTAGATGTCGAGGAACTCGTCGGCTTCCGTCAGCGCCGTGCCCGTCATGCCCGCGAGCTTTTCGTACATGCGGAAGTAGTTCTGGAAGGTGATCGAGGCGAGCGTCTGGTTTTCCGGCTGGATCGGCTGGCGTTCCTTCGCCTCCAGCGCCTGATGCAGGCCGTCGGAAAAGCGCCGCCCCGGCATCATGCGCCCGGTGAACTCGTCGATCAGCACGACCTCGTCGTTGCGGACGATGTAATCCTTGTCGCGATGGAACAGCTTGTGCGCGCGCAGCGCCTGATTGACGTGATGCACGACCGAGACGTTCTCGATGTCGTAAAGCGATTCCGCCTTGAGCTGGCCGGCGGCGCGCAGCGTCTGTTCCATCTTTTCCATGCCGGCTTCGGTCATGGTGACGGTGCGCTGCTTCTCGTCGACCTCGAAATCGCTCTTGTCGAGCTTCGGGATGAACGCGTCGATCGTGTTGTAGAACTCGGAACGGTCGTCGAGCGGGCCGGAAATGATCAGCGGCGTACGCGCTTCGTCGACGAGAATGGAGTCGACCTCGTCGACGATCGCATAGACGTGGCCACGTTGGACCATCTCTTCGATGCTGTACTTCATATTGTCGCGCAGATAGTCGAAGCCGAGCTCGTTATTGGTCCCGTAGGTGACGTCGCAGGCGTAGGCCTGCTTGCGCTGCTCGTCGTCGAGCCCGTGCACGATCACGCCGGTGGTCAGGCCGAGAAACTTGTAGACTTCGCCCATCCATTCGGCGTCGCGCTTGGCGAGGTAGTCATTGACGGTCACGACGTGCACGCCGCGCCCGTGCAGCGCGTTGAGATAGACCGGCAGGGTCGCGACCAGCGTCTTGCCTTCGCCGGTCCGCATTTCCGATATCCGGCCCTCGTGCAGCACCATCCCACCGATGAGCTGGACGTCGAAATGGCGCTGCCCGAGGGCGCGCTTGGCCGCCTCCCGCACGGTCGCGAAGGCGGGCACCAGCAGATCGTCGAGCGTCTTGCCTTCGGCGAGCTCCTTGCGGAACGTCTCCGTGCGCGCCCGCAACTGCTCGTCGGAAAGCGCAGCGATCTCGGGCTCCAATGCATTGATCGCGGCGACCCGCGGCCGGTAGGAGCGGATGCGCCGGTCATTTGCAGAGCCGAAAATCTTGCGGGCGACAGCGCCGAACATGCCGGGGTCCTTTCCTAGTCCGGCTCAACGGATAATGCGCCGCCTACGGGGCGTGCGCGGCCGGCGCTTTATCCCAACACGTCCCGTGTCAGACATGCTTTTCGGGTCAAGGAGGCAAAATATTGACGTCCAATAGGAGCGCCGGCGAGCCGCCGAGAGATAGGGGGGGGTCTAAGCCTTGTCAATCGGGGCCTTGACAAGCAACGCTTGCCGCAATCATGCCGTGCTTCGCGCCTAGCACCCAGGGCTGTCGCCAATTCGGCGCTTCTGGTACTGGTGCGTAATTCCTCCGATCAGGCAAGAACCTCGTTTCAAGGACCAGCGATGACCCCGCCGCCCTTTTCCCTGCTTCCGCAATCCACCGGTTCGATGCGCCGTCGATGCATCGGCCTCGGCGCGGCGTTCGCGCTCGCAACATCCCTTGCCGCGAGCGGTGCGGCGCTGGCGCAGGCTCCCGCCCCGGGCGGTGCGGCGCCCGCCGCGGCTCCGGCCGCCGCGGCCAACGACCCGGTCGTTGCCAAGGTCAACGGAATCGAGGTTCGGGAAAGCGATCTCGTGCTGGCGGAGGAGGATGTCGGGCAGAGCATTCCGGCGGCGACCCCGGAGGCCAAGCGCGACTGGCTGATCAACTATGTCGCCGACATGCTCGTCCTCGCCAAGTATGCGGAGGACCACAAGCTTCCCGAAGCGGCCGACTTCAAGCGGCGGATCGCTTTTCTCCGCAACAAGGCTCTGATGGACTCGGTGCTGCGCGACACCGGCAAGGCGGCGCTCACCAACGAGGCGATGCGCTCGGTCTATAGCGACGCGGTCAAGCAGATGGCCGACGAACAGGAGGTGCACGCCCGCCATATCCTGTTCCGCGTGCCGGATGCGAGCGACGAGAGCGCCAGCAAGGCGGCGGAAGAGAAGGCCAAGGCGGCGCTTGCGCGGATCAAGAAGGGCGAGGATTTCGCGACGGTCGCGAAAGCCCTGACCGAGGATCCGCCGGGCAAGCAGGACGGCGGCGATCTCGGCTATTTCACCAAGGACCAGATGGTGCCGGAATTTTCCGAGGCCGCGTTCAAGCTCGACAAGGGCCAGGTCTCCGAGCCGGTCAAGAGCGCGTTCGGCTGGCACATCATCAAGATCGAGGACAAGCGCAAGCGTCAGGCGCCGGAATTCGACCAGGTCAAGGACCAGATCGAGACTTTCGTCATCCGCAAGTCGCAGGTCGATCTGTTGAACAAGCTCCGCGCCGAGGCGAAGATCGAGCGTCTCGACAAGCCCGCGACGGCATCGCCTGCCCCGGCGGACAAGCCGGCGGCCGAGCCGAAGAAGAATTGATCGCTGTCCGGCGCGCCGCGCCGGTATAGTTTCTCCTGTCGAACGCTCAGCGCCTCTCCCGCCCGGGAGAGGCAAAATTTTGCATCGAGCCGGCTGCCATGGCGACCGCTGTATCTCCGCTTGCCCCCTCGCGCTTCCCGGACATGCCGGAGGTGCCCGGCGTTCGCCTGGCGACCGCCGCGGCCGGCATCCGCTATCCCGGACGCACCGACGTTCTGCTCGCATTGTTCGAGCGCGGCACGACCGTCGCCGGCGTCTTCACGCGTTCCAAATGCCCCTCGGCGCCGGTCGACTGGTGCCGCGCCAAGCTCGAGCCGGGCCGGGCGCGGGCGCTCGTGGTGAATTCCGGCAACGCCAATGCCTTCACCGGCAAAGCCGGGCGCGCGGCGACCAAGCTCACGGCGGAGATCACGGCCGGCGCGGCAGACTGCCGGCCGCGCGAGGTGTTCCTCGCTTCCACCGGCGAGATCGGCGAGCCGCACGAGGCGAGCAGGTTCGATAAGGTCATGGACAAGCTCGTCCAAGCCGCCGCGCCCGGCCAATGGGAGGCCGCCGCGAAAGCGATCATGACGACGGATACGTTTCCGAAAGGCGCGACGGCGGTCGCGCGGCTCGGCAAGGTCCCCGTCACCATCTGCGGCATCGCCAAGGGCGCCGGCATGATCGCGCCCGACATGGGGACGATGCTCTCCTTCGTGTTCACGGATGCGCCGATCGCGCGGTCGGCTTTGCAGAACCTGCTCGCGCGCGGGGTCGACGACACGTTCAACGCGGTCACGATCGACGGCGACACGTCGACCTCGGACACGCTGCTCGCCTTCGCCACCGGCGCGGCCGCCGCGCGCGGCGCGCCCAAGATCACGCGGGCGAGCGACCCCAAGCTCGCCGCGTTCCGCAAGGCGTTCGACGCGGTGCTCGCGAGCCTTTCCGAACAGGTTGCGCGCGACGGCGAAGGCGCCCGCAAGCTCGTCGAGGTGATCGTCGAAGGCGCTGCCTCCAAGCGGGCGGCGCGCCGGGTGGCGCTGTCGATCGCCAATTCGCCGCTGGTCAAGACCGCGGTCGCGGGCGAGGACGCCAACTGGGGGCGCGTGGTGATGGCGGTCGGCAAGGCCGGCGAGCGCGCCGATCGCGACAAGCTGTCGATCTGGTTCGGCGGCATCCGCGTCGCCCACAAGGGCGCGCGCGATCCGCATTATGACGAGGCGGCGGCTTCGCAAGTCATGAAGCGGCCGGAAATCCAGATCCGGGTCAATCTCGGGCTGGGAAAAGGCCGTGACCGCGTGCTCACCTGCGACCTCACCAAGGAATACATCGCGATCAACGGCGACTATCGGTCGTAGCGCATGCGGCTCGTGCTCGTCGCCGCCTGCGCCCTGATCGTCGCCGATGCGCGAATCCTGCTTGCGCAGCGCCCGGAAGGGCGATCCTTAGCCGGCCTCTGGGAGTTTCCCGGCGGCAAGGTCGAGGCGGGCGAAGCGCCGGAGCAGACGCTCATCCGCGAGCTGAACGAGGAACTCGGCATCGTCGTCCGCGAGCCCTGCCTCGCGCCGCTCACCTTTGCGAGCCACGCCTATGCGGATTTTCATCTGCTGATGCCGCTCTATGTCTGCCGCCGCTGGGAGGGGATCGCCGTTGCGCGCGAAGGACAGCAGCTCGCCTGGGTGCGGCCGCAGCAGCTCAAGGACTACCCGATGCCGCCCGCCGACCTGCCGCTCATTCCCCACCTGACGGGGCTGCTGCTGGCGTAAGCGGAGCCGCTGGAGCGAATGCCGCTTTGATAGAATCGGGCTTCGCTCTGTTTCTCTCTGTGCTGGCGCATTTTCTGACGGCGAACCGGAGTCCGCCCCCGGATCAAGTCCGGGGGCATGCTTCGCCTGAAAGTGCTCTTTTTCTCTTTTGTGCTGTCGCATTTTCTGACGGCGAACCGGTTCCCACTTCGCCTGAAAATGCTCTAAGTCGGCCGCGCCTTCTCGCCGCCAGGAATTTCGATCGTGCCGAGCGCGTCGGCGAGGCGGGCCTTGGCGCTGCCCGGCCGCAGCGGCTGCTGCTGGCTTGCATGCGGCGCCCAGCCCGACAGCCAGACAATGTCGAAGGTCGCGCGCATGCGGCCGTCCGGGTCGGCGAAGCGCTCGGCGTAGATCTGCGCCATCCGCATCAGCGTCGCGCGCCGCAGCGGCGTGCGCCGCCGCTCCACCAGCGGAGTTCCGGCGCCCATGCGCCGCAGATCGTGCATCAGCGCAAAGGCCGAGGCATAGCGCACCGTTACCCGATCGACGTCGGTGACCGGAAGCGCGACGCCCGCACGCTGCAGCAGGCCGCCGATCTCGCGCACATCGGCGAACGGCGCGACGCGCGGCGAAGCGCCGTCCTCGACTTCGGCTTCGGCCATCGCGAAGCTCTGGCGCAACTCGGTGAGCGTCTCGCCGCCGAGCAGCGCGGCAAGGAACAGACCGTCCGGCTTGAGCGCCCGCCTGACCTGGATGAACGTGCCGGGCAGATCGTTCACCGTTTGCAGATTGAGCGCGGACACCACGAGATCGACCGAGGAGTCGCGCAGCGGCAGGGCTTCTTCGTCGGCGACGATCGCAAGCTTTTCCGCGGGCGCGAGCGCGCCCGGGGAATGGCCGATGGCGACCAGCACGCCGACGCGCGCGCTGTCGGCCAGGGCGCGACGCAAGGCGGCGCTCGGCGTTCCAAGGTCAACCGCGATCGGAAAATCGCGCAGGATGGTGGCGAGGCGATCGACCGCATCGTCGGCGACGCGATCGAGGAGGAACGTCGCCGGTCCGAGCGCGCGCGCACGCAAAAGACGCTGACGCAGGAGAGGCCGATCGAAAACGCGGGGAGCCGACATCGGCGCAGATTACCCGACCGTCCGCCGCGGCGCGAGA
>JAEULX010000188.1 GCA_016793685.1 Bradyrhizobiaceae bacterium | reverse complement strand
CGAACCTCTGACCTTTGCCTTCGGAGCGCTGCGCCGCGTTCGCCGCCCGAGGTTTCTCATCGCTACCGGGTTTCATTCCGACCGATTTACCGCCACCGGTATCCATTTCTGCGACCATGATCCGCAACCACTTTCACCACCATAGAAAGCGAGGCATCTCGTTTCATCAACGAGCGTGAGTAGGCGTTCGCCACCGGGCAAACCGCTAACGCGCACGCGACGAGGTCCCGCTCGTAGCATATGCGTCACGAAGCCAAGACCGTGGCCGGTACCCTGCTTTCAAACGAACGGAGTCGCTCATGGATGCCGTCAAATTCCTTACTCCCGAAGAAGTCGCAGAACGCTACCGTCGCGAAATTTCTGTTGGTACGTTGAGAAATTGGCGTTCGATGCGAATCGGACCTGGTTTCGTAAAGATCGGAAAGGCCATCCTCTACCCGATCACTGAACTCGACGCCTGGGACGAACAGAATCGCGTGGCTTGTCGTACGTCGAAGCGACTCATGGGAAGCTTAGATGATCAAGCGTGATCCTCCCGTTGGCTCACTTGCTACCTATCCCAATTGCCGGCACCAGTATTTAGATCGAGGCTCAATTCTGGCGCTTAATCAACTATTTGGTCCCAAGCGGGGTGTCGTGCACAACCACCCTTCGGGCGACCCCACGCCCTCGCGCGCCGACATCCAGATGACGCAGGCGATCGTCGAGGTGGCGAAGCCGCTCGGCATCGCCGTGCACGACCACATCATCGTCGGCAAGGAAGGCCACGCGAGCTTCAAGGGGTTGAGGCTGATCTGAACGCGCCGCGCGTGGCGCCCGCCCATGCGGCAGCCGCGCTGTGGCTCGCGGCCGCCCGAGCGACCCGGCGCACGACCGTTGATTATGACCCCGGAATATGTTGCGAACGAGCGTTGCGCACTTTGATGGAGTCGGGACGATGACCCTCTCCCCGCACCGTAGCGTATTCCGCATAGTTCTAGCTGTCTTGGCGCTGTTTATGGCCGTCGCCGCGGCTTCAGGCGAGCCGTCCGACAGCCGCCTGAAAACAATCGGCGACACCAAGAAGGTAAAGATCGCCTACCGCTCGGACGCCAAACCATTTTCATTTGTCACCGAGCAACAGGAACCGGCGGGCTACACGATCGACCTTTGCAAACTTGTCGTGAAATCGCTCGAGCAGCAAATGGCCGCCCCGCTCGGCATCGAGTGGATCCCGGTCACGACGCAGGACCGCTTCACGGCGGTCGCGAACGGCGCGGCCGACATGGAGTGCGGCTCCAGCACCGTGACCCTCGGACGAATGAAAGAGGTGGATTTCTCCAATTACATCTTCGTCGAAAACACCGCTTTAGCGGTCACGGCGGCGGCGTCGGGAATACACGGCCTGGCCGATCTGCGCGGACGGAAGATTGCCGTCATCAGCGGGACGACGAACGAAAAGGCGCTGGCGCGGGCGCTGGAGCGGCGGCACGTGAGCGCCACGATCGTCCAGGTCGGCAGCCGCCTTGAAGGCATGGCCGCATTGGAGAGCGGACGCGTCGACGCTTTCGCCAGCGACCGGTTCCTGTTGGGCGCCATGAAGACCGGCGTGCCGGTGAGCCTGCTTCCGGAGGACATCTCCACCGAACCCTATGCGGTCGCCTTGCCGCGAGGCGATTGGGCATTCCGCCTCGCCGTCAATACCGCGCTTGCGCAGACTTTCCGGAGCGGTGAAGTCCTGAATATCTTCACCAAGTGGTTCGGCGGCGTCGCGCAGCGACCCAACCTCCTGATCGGCGCTGTCTATCTTCTCGGCGGCCTCGCGGACTAGCGCAATGTCCGGCCGGCGAAACCCGGCTGTGCCGCGGGCGGGTGATGCTGCGTTTGCGAATAAAGCTTCGGCGAAACGGCAAAAAGCGACCAAACGGCGGCATTGGTGCGGCGTTCACGTGGAGGGGAGACCCGGCAAGGCAAGAAACCAGATGAGTTTCGGCGTCAGGCCCGCACGGCGCCCCGTTCTGCCATCATTAAGCCAAAGCTTTCGGAGTATTGTCTAATAGTGATCGAGGGAGGTTTTGGGGGGCTCAATTGTTTCCTGCACGCCAGTCTGCTGCTCAGACAGCATTGTCACTGTTCGCAGGTGCGCTTTTCGTCCTTTTCTCAATCGCCGGCTCGCAAGCTGCGGGCGCGCCCGGCAGCTGCGAAAGCGCCAACGAAACTGCCGTCCTGGCTTCGCCGCTCGCGCCGTGGAAAGGCGCGCCGTTGCGCGTGGTCATCACGGCAGAGAAGCCGTTCGAGGGCGAGCTTTCGCTGATCGGGCCCGACGGGCGCGTTGCCGCCAAGTCGGCCGAGCGCCGGGGCGGACCGCCCTATTTCTGGTATGCCGAAGTCGCAAAGCCGGCCGCGGGGGCTTGGCGCGCGACGCTCGCGCACAGTGACGCATCGGCCGGGTGCAGCACGATCATCCGCGAATTCACCGTGAGCAACGCCAAGCCGCCGACGCCGCACGCGACATCGGGAAGCGTCTGGCCGGTGCGCAGCGCGTGGAATCGCGACAACGAAAATCTGTATTCCGCCTGGATCGAGAAGCTCTTCGACGCGCCGCTCGACGCCGCGCCGTCGTGGAAAGCGCTGCACGAGGTGCTGCGCGATCAATCGCGCAACATGCTGTATAACCATCTGGGTCTCGGCGAAGACTCGGCGAACCTCGTGATTCGCCCCGATTGCGCCGACCTCCCGTACTTCCTCCGCGCCTATTTCGCCTTCAAGATGGGCCTGCCGTTTGGCTACGCGAAGTGCACGCGCGGCGGCGGCGGCGACGCGCCGAAGTGTCCGGCGTGGTGGAATATCGAGAAAGAAGAGCCGCGCCCCATCGCACCGGAAGAACAATTGGTCGCATCCGGCGGCGGCGCCGTTTTCGGGATGTTCGGCCAGCCGGCCGCGCCGCCCCCTGTCGCCGCGCCGCGCAAACTGCCGCCGCAGCGGCCCGCCGGACTCGTACCCGGCTTCGGCTTCTATCTGCGCAACACCATCGCCGACGGCGTCCATTCCGGATCGGGGCGAACGGCGTTCGACGACAACAACACCGATTACTATCCGGTGCCGCTCAGCGAAGATTCGCTGCGGCCGGGAACCGTCTACGCCGATCCTTACGGGCATCTGCTGGTGATCGCCCGCCGCGTGGCGCAGACGGGCGACGCGGCCGGCGTCTTCCTCGCGGTCGATGGACAGCCGGACGGCACCGTGGCGCGGAAGCGCTTCTGGCGCGGCAACTTCCTGTTCGCGCAGGATCCCGCGCTCGGCGGCCCCGGATTCAAGCACTTCCGGCCGGTCGTGCGCGACAAGAGCGGCGCCTTGCGGCGTCTGACCAACGCCGAAATCGAGAAGAATCCCGACTACGGCAATTTCTCGTTCGAACAGGCGCGGCTGGGAGTCGAAGACTTTTACGATCGCATGGACGACGTGATGTCGCCGTCGCCGCTCGATCCGTTGCGCGCGATGAAGGAGGCGATCACGTCGCTCGAAGAGCAGGTGAACGCGCGCGTGACCTCGGTCGAGAACGGGCGCAAGTTCCAGCTCAGCGGTCGCGGCGATGCCGACATGCCGGACGGCGCGGCGATCTTCGAGACGACCGGCGCGTGGGAAGACTTCGCGACGCCGTCGCGCGACTTGCGGCTGTTGATCGCGATGGACGTGGTCCGCAACTTCCCCGATCGCGTCGCGCGGCGGCCCGACCGCTATGCAATGCCGGCGGGCAAGAGCGTCGCGGACGTGAAGGCTGAATTGGAAGGCGTCCTCGCCGCCGAGCTTGCGGCCCGCAAATTCACTTATCCGCGCACCGACGGCTCGCCGTGGACACTGACCCTCAAGGACGTGATCGACCGCTCGGCCGACCTCGAGATGGCGTACAACGTGAACGACTGTGTCGAGTTGCGCTGGGGCGCATCGGACAAGAGCACCGAGGCGTCGACCTGCCGGCGGCGTGCGTCGGCGGCGCAGCGCGCGAAGATGACGGACTACCGCAACTGGTTCCAGGAACGGCGCCGGCCGCCGCGCGGCTGAGCCGTATGTCCAGTGGAGGCCCGCAGCCAAACCGGGCCTCCGGCGAACGACAGAGCGAATTCCGACCCGGCGGGGTGGAATTCCTCTTTTTTGTTGAGCGGGGATCGCCGGACATCGCGGAGCGACGGCAGTTCCGCTTTCGCTAGCCACTCCCGAAGCTTTCAGCAGCAAGCCTGCGGGGTGAGAAGGAGCCGCCTTTGGAGATCTGGATCGGGAGCCTGCTCGAAGGGGCCCAGCAGGCAAGGGGCGCAGTGGCGGTCATCGACGTCCTGCGCGCGTTCACCACCGCGGCGGCCGTGCTCGCGAATGGCGCTTCACGCATCATCATGGTCGGCGCGGTGAAGGAAGCAATCAAGCTGCGGGACGACGGGCTCGGACAGATTTGCCTTGGCGAGGTCGGAGGCCAGGCGCCGCCTGGCTTTGACTTCGGCAATTCGCCGTTCGAAGTGGCCGACGCCGATTTCAACGGCAAGACCGTGATCCAGCGTACGAGCGCGGGCACGCAAGGGATCGTCGCCGCGGCGCGCCATGCGCAAGTCCTCTATGCCGCCTCCCTCGTGACCGCCACCGCCACCGCGCGGGCGCTGCGCTCGCATCGGACCGAGCGCATCTCGCTGGTCGCCATGGGAAGCGAGGCCATCGCCCGCTCCGACGAAGACGAACTCTGCGCCCTGCACTTGCGCAATCTGATCGAAGGCCGGCCGGGAAATCCCGCGGCGGTGCGCGACGTGATCCTGGCCGGAGGCGACGTTCTGCGTTTCCATGATCCAAGCCGCCCGTATCTGAACCGGGTCGACCTCGAGATCGCGCTGGATATCGACCGCTACGACTTCGCGATCAGAGTGACGATGGAAAACGGCCTGCCGGTCGCGCGCCGCGAAGCATAACGCCGCGCACGGGTCGCGCTCGGGGCGGATGCCGCTCCGAGAAACCGGGAGTTCTCTGCCGCGTATGGGCGCCCGCTGCGCCGGAAACGCTCCAGGCCTATCGCTTCACCATGAGAAGCGGGTTGGGCGTTTCGGGGACGCGCTGCCAGGTCTTGTCGTCGTTCTCCTCGAAGCGCCACGTCTGATCGTCGACGCCCCTCAGGAGCAGTTCGCTGCGGTCCATCTGCCAGGAAGACGGATTGAAGCGGACGACCGCGGCATCGCACCCGGGCTTGACCGAGAGCGTATAGCCATCGCCCACGGGCTTGTTGACGAGCGTGAGCGAGCAGAGCTTGGCGCCGTCGCGCACGATGTCCCATTCGCCCGCCATCTGGTCCGTCGTCGGCGGCGGCGGTTCGAGCGCGGCAACGCTTTGCAGGAACAACACGCCTTCACCCGGGCGCGGCACTTCGAAAATGCCGTGCTCGACCTCGTTCATTTCAAGCACCGCTTTTCCTTTGGCGTCGTTCAGGCGCAGGAAGTCGCCGTCGTCGATCGTCCAGCCGGTGACATCCTTCACGAACGGGAACACGGTCACGCAGGCCTTGTCGAATTCGAGCTTCAACCCGGCGGCGCCCGCGAGGTCCGTCTTCAAATCGACGGTGCAGCGCCGGTCGCGGTCGGCGTTGGAGAATTCATACGCGCCGGCCAGCGATTTTGCGGTTTCGGTGAGCGCGTTGGCAGGCGCCTGGGCAGAGGCGGCGGCGGGATAAAGGCAGGCGGTGAAGAGGGCAGAAAGCAGGGTGATGTGCAGCGTGTTCATGACCACAGGTTACCATGGTGAGTACGAAGATGCCATGCAGCGGGGGTCCGCGTCCCCGCCTTACTCCCTGATCGGCGGCCACGGCGTCTCCGGGACCGGCGTCAGCGGCCCGTGCCCCGCGAACCAGGAGACAATGTTGTCGACGACGAGTTGATCCATCTTCGTGCGGGTATGCA
>JAEULX010000181.1 GCA_016793685.1 Bradyrhizobiaceae bacterium | reverse complement strand
TCCACCATCACCCATGAGAAAGCGCGCGACATCGCGATCATGAAGTCGCTCGGCTTCACCGAGCGCCGCGTGCGCGCGATCTTCGTGATCGAGGCGGGGCTGATCGGGCTTGTCGGCGCATTGATCGGCTTTGCGCTCGGCTATGCACTGTGCGCGGCGCTCGGCACGATCACCTTCAAGAATCCCCTGACCGACGTCACGCGGCTGCCGATCGCCTATGAGCCGATCCATTACGCCCTGGCGGCCGCCGTCGCGATCGTGTCGTCGCTCGCCGCCGGCTACCTGCCCGCCCGCAAGGCGGCGAGCCTGCATCCGGTCGACATCATCCGGGGCGCGACGTGAGCGACGCGAACGCCGCCCCGCTGATCGAAGCGCGCAAGGTCACGCGCGTTCTCTCCGGCGTCGTCCCGACGACGCTCGTGCATGACATCGATCTCGTCGTCCCCGCCAACGAATTCCTGGCGATCACCGGCGCGTCGGGGTCGGGCAAATCTTCGCTGCTCTACCTGCTCGGACTGCTCGACCTGCCGACCTCGGGCGAAGTGCTGATCTGCGGCCGGGCGACCACGACGATGTCGGAGGAGGAGCGGGCGCGCACGCGGCTCGAGACGCTCGGATTCGTGTTCCAGTTTCATTTCCTGCTGCCCGAGTTCAGCGTGCAGGAAAACGTGATGCTGCCGATGCAGGCGCTCGGCAAACTGACGGCCGACGCGATGCGGAAACGAGCGAACGAACTGCTCGGCGCGCTCGGGCTTGGCGACCACATCGCCAAGCATCCCGATCAGTTGTCCGGCGGTCAGCGCCAGCGCGTGGCGGTCGCCCGCGCGCTCGCCAACGATCCCCCGCTCATCCTCGCCGACGAACCGACCGGCTCGCTCGACTCGAAGTCGAGCCAGCAGGTTTTCACCATCCTGCGCGAGCTTGTCGACGTATTCGGGAAGACGGTGATCGCGGTGACTCACGATCTCCCGCTCGCCACGCGCATGGACCGTCGCGTCGAACTGATGGACGGAGCGATTGTCGGGGACGAATGGATTCGCGCGCCGGCGGAAGCGTGAACTAAGAGTCCGCCGCGGCGGCAGACTCTCGCGGTGCGCCTACGCTGCTTTGGCGCCGTAGCCGGCCGCTTCGATCGCCGCGACAAGGGCTGCGGGCGCGGCCGAAGTATCCGCTTCCACCCGGCCGGAGCCGAGATCGACCCTGACGCTCGCGCGCGGGTCCTGCGCCTTGATCACCCGCTCGACCGCCTTTGCGCAGCCGTCGCAGGCCATTCCCGTGACTTGCAATGTGACCATGAGAGCCTCGTTCTTTCGCTCGTTGACCCGTCTGTTGACACATTCGCATATCTAGGAAGTCCAGGCGAAGCGGAAAAGCGGGACCATCCGCGAGGCATGTCACAGTCGGAGGCACGCCGGATGAACCGAGCCGCTGGAAGCGACACTATGCTACGCACGGGATGCCAAGCACGTGATGGTGGGCATTTGGGCGGCAAAGCCGTCCAAAGACGTGCGCGGAGCAAATCATGACGATCGCCGAACAGCGGACTCGGCGCGCCGTCTCGGAAACAATCGGCGTCGGGGCGGCGTTCGCCGCGGGGGAAACGCCTGACATGGCGAGGGCGCAAATGCGCGACGACGAACTTTGCTTTCTAAGCGCCGCCGAACTCCTGGCGCTGTTCAAGGCGCGCAAGCTTTCGCCGGTCGAGGTGCTGAAGGCGCAGATCGCCCGCGCCGAACGGATCAATCCGCAGATCAACTGCTTTACGCATACCTATTTCGACGACGCGCTGGCGGCCGCACGGGAGTCCGAGGCGCGCTGGATGAAGGGCGATCCGCGTCCGCTCGAAGGCATCGTCACCTCGGTCAAGGACGAAGAGGCGATGACCGGCTGGCCGGTGACGGCGGGATCGCTGCTGTTGAAGGACCAGAAGGCCGAGACGAACACCCCCGTCGTCGACAAGCTGCTCGCCGCCGGCGCCGTGCTGCACGCGCAGACGACGGCGCCGGAGTTCTATTTCGTTTCGGTGACCTGGAGCCGATTGTGGGGCGTGACGCGCAACCCGTGGAACCTGCAGGCCACCGTCGGCTGTTCCTCCGGGGGCGCGGGCGCTTCGCTCTCCGCGGGGCTCGCGACGCTCGCCACCGGCAGCGACATGGGCGGATCGATCCGCATTCCCTCGAGCCTCAATGGCCTGTACGGGTTCAAGCCGCCGCACGGCCGGGTTCCCCTCAGTCCGGGCGGCGAGATCATGCCGCAGGGCAGCTCCGGCCCGATGGCGCGCAGCCTCGGCGACCTC
>JAEULX010000172.1 GCA_016793685.1 Bradyrhizobiaceae bacterium | reverse complement strand
GCGGCCTTGAGCAGGCCGATCTCGGTCATCTCTTCGCCTTCCAGCGCCTTGGTCAGCGCCGCCATCGGATGCACGCGAACGATCGCGGTGTCGCGGGCGCGGCGCTGCACGAAGTCGACCATGGCCGGGTCGTCGATGGGCGGGTCGGTGTCGGGCTGGCAGATGATGGTGGTGACGCCGCCGGCGGCCGCCGCCTGGCTCGCCGAGGCGAGCGTCTCGCGGTGCTCGGCCCCCGGTTCGCCGATGAAGGCGCGCATGTCGATCAGTCCGGGCGCGACCACCTTGCCGCGGCAGTCGATCACTTCCGTGCCTTCCGGAACCCCCGCAGCGCCGATGCCGCGCTTGACCTCGCGGATCACGCCGTCGGCCATCAGCAGGTCGCCCACGAGATCGAGATCGCGGGCGGGGTCGAGGATGCGGCCATTCGTGAGCAGGATCGGTCGCCGGTCGGACAGCATCGCCTTACAGTCGCCTTACACCTGGTTGCGCCATCGAACGCGCGCCAACGTCGTCCGCTCAGGCATTCGGCAGGTTGCGCGACAGCGCCTCGAGCACCGCCATGCGCACCGCCACCCCCATTTCCACCTGCTCGCGGATGAGCGAGCGGGCCCCGTCGGCGACGGTCGAATTGATCTCGACGCCGCGGTTCATCGGGCCGGGATGCATCACCAGCGCATCCGGCTTGGCGTAGCTGAGCTTTTTCTCGTCGAGGCCGAAATAGGCGAAATATTCCTGCGAGGACGGCACGAACGATCCGTTCATGCGCTCGCGCTGCAGCCGCAGCATCATCACGATGTCGGCGTCGCGCAGTCCCTCGCGCATGTCGCGATAGACTTCGACGCCGAGCCGCTCGATGCCCGGCGGCAGCAGCGTCGACGGCGCGATCACCCGCACCCGGGCGTCGAGCGCGTTCAACAGCAGGATGTTCGAGCGCGCCACCCGGGAATGGGCGACGTCACCGCAGATCGCGACGGTGAGCCGTTCGATCCGGCCCTTGTTGCGGCGGATGGTGAGCGCATCGAGCAGCGCCTGGGTCGGATGCTCGTGCGCCCCGTCGCCGGCGTTGATGACGCAGCAATCCACCTTGCGCGAGAGCAGGGCGACGGCGCCCGAGGCGTGATGGCGCACCACCAGGATATCGGGCCGCATGGCGTTGAGGGTGATCGCGGTGTCGACCAGCGTCTCCCCTTTGCGCATGGAGGAGGCGCCGACCGCCATGTTCATGACGTCCGCCCCGAGCCGCTTGCCGGCGAGCTCGAACGAGGACTGGGTGCGGGTCGAGGCTTCGAAGAACAGGTTGATCTGGGTGCGGCCGCGCAGCGACGACCGCTTCTTCTCGATCTGCCTGTTTACCTGGACGAATTCCTCCGCGAGATCGAGCAACCCGAGGATCTCATCGCGGGAAAGCCCATCGATCCCCAACAAGTGGCGCTGGTGGAGGACGAACGATGGTTTGGGCGCGACATTCATTAAAGCCCGACGTATATGCGCTCTGGCGGGCGCGGGCAAGCGCGGCCTCACCTCCTTTAAGTACTTGTCCCCAAACCGCGGCCCCGCTAAGCGAGCCGGGGCGGTTCACCGGTGCCGCGCGAGGAGCTGACGAATGGCCATGCAAGAGGGTTTCAATCAATCCCCGCCCTATGTCGATGTCGATCTCTTCGCGAGCGACCAGCCGCTCAAGGAGGTGATCACGGCCAACGGGGCGGAAGACGAGGCGATGCTGCTGGCCGCCTTCGGGCGCCGCTGGGGCGCCGCCGACATGGCCGAGCAGGCGCGTCTCGCCAACGAAAACCCGCCGAAGCTGCACGCCTACGACGCCAAGGGCTTCCGCCGCGATGTCGTCGAATACCATCCGTCCTATCATCACTTTCTGAAGGAGAGCATCGGCGCCAACCTCCACGCTTCGACCTGGACGACGGAGGGCGAACGCGAGGATGCCCCGGCCGAGGTCGCGCGTGCGGCCCGCTGCTACATGGTGGCGCAGGTCGAGAACGGGCACCTGAACCCGGTGACGATGACGCGCGCCGCCGTTGCGGCGCTGGCCTGCCAGGCCGATGTCACCGCGGACATGATCAAGAAAGTGGTGACGCGGCATTACGATCCGAGTTTTCGGCCGTGGGAGGAGAAATTCGGGATCACGCTCGGCATCGCCATGACCGAGCGGCAGGGCGGCACCGACGTCCGCACCAATGTCACCCGGGCCGAGGCGACGAGCGACGGCTACGAACTGACCGGACACAAGTGGTTCGCCTCGGCGCCGATGAGCGACGCCTTTCTGGTGCTCGCGCAAGCCAATGACGCTCCCACCGCATTTCTCGTTCCCCGGTTTCGGCCCGACGGAACGATAAATGGGCTGGAGTTTCAGCGTCTTAAAGACAAGCTGGGCAATCGCTCGAACGCGTCCACGGAAATGCAGTTCGACAAGGCCTTCGCCTGGCGGATCGGCGGGGAGGGGGACGGAATCGCCACCATCATGGCCAGCGTCCAGCTCACCCGCGTCGACTGCGCCGTCGGCTCGGCCGGCCTGATGCGTGGGGCGCTGTCGCAGGCGCTCAATCACGTGCGCCACCGCAACGTCTTCAGCAAGCGTCTGTCCGATCAGCCGCTGATGCGGGCGGTGCTGGCCGATCTCGCCCTGGAGGTCGAGGCGGCGCTGGCGCTCGCCATGCGGCTTTGCCGCGCGCTCGACCTGTCGGCGAAAAAGGCGAGCGAAAAGGCGCGCGCGCGCCTGCTCACCCCGGTGGCGAAATACTGGATCTGCAAACGCGCCCCCAGTTTCGTCGCGGAAACAATGGAATGTCTCGGCGGCAACGGCTTCATCGAGGAAAACGTCATGCCGCGGCTCTATCGCGAGGCGCCGGTCAATGCGATCTGGGAGGGCTCGGGCAATGTCCTCTGTCTCGACGTGTTGCGGATGCTCGCCCAGGACCGCGATGCGGTGCTGTCCGTGGTGGCGGAAGTCAAGAAGTCCGCGGGCGATTTGCCGGGCGGGAAGGCGGCGGCGCAGTTCGTCGAGGAGTGCTTCGCGAACCCCGGCAGCGATTTCCTCGCCCGCGCCGCGGTGGAGCGCCTCGCGCTGCTCGCCGCCGCGGAAGCCATGCGTGCGGCGTCCTTGCCCTATGCCGAAGCCTTCGCCGCCACCCGCCTGGGCGGCGAGGTGGGCGAAACCTACGGCGCCCGCGGCCTCGCCCGTGAGGAGGCCGACCGGCTGATCATGCGGGCCATGCCGGGGTAGGGCGGCCGTGTGGGTACGGTCAGTAAGGAGAAGGTCCGGGTTGGTGCGCCCCGTCGGCGTGCTGG
>JAEULX010000171.1 GCA_016793685.1 Bradyrhizobiaceae bacterium | reverse complement strand
CATCATTTCGATGCCGCATCCGGCCGCGCTCAAGACGGTCGACGAGGCGGAAACCGCCGCCGAACAGCAGGCCGCCGCCAAGGACGCCGCGCAGTAGCGGTCGCGCAAGAATTATAGTCGGAACAAGCTCATTGCGAAGCCGAAGCGGCCTCGCTCGAGAGCCACGTCCGGCGCGGCCGCATTTTACGAGGCGAACCGGTTCCCGCCCCGGATCAAGTCCGAGGGCATTCGCGCATCCGCTGAATTCAAGCGGGATCCTGCAAACCGCCGGAAGCCCACAAAAAAACCTCCCCCGCGAACGGGGGAGGCTCAAGCGCTGGCCGCGGCGGCGTGCAACCGCCGGCGGCCGAAGGCGGTGCGCTCGCGATCAGGCGAGGTCGAAGCGGTCGGCGTTCATCACCTTGGTCCAGGCCGCCACGAAGTCGTGGACGAACTTCTCCTGCGCATCCGTCTGAGCGTAGACTTCGGCAAGCGCACGGAGCTGGGAGTTCGACCCGAACACGAGGTCGACCCTGGTCGCGGTCCACTTCACCTGGCCCGTCGCGCGGTCGCAGACCTCGAACACGTCTTCGTCCGGCGACGTCGCCTTCCATGCGTTGCGCATGTCAAGCAAGTTGACAAAGAAGTCGGTGGTGAGCGTCTCCGGCCGCTTGGTGAAGACGCCATGCTGGGAGCCCCCGAAGTTCGCGTTGAGGGCGCGCATGCCGCCGATGAGGACGGTCATCTCCGGCGCGGTCAGGGTCAGCAGCTGCGCCTTGTCGATCAGCAACTCCTCGGCTGAAATGCTGTACTTGGCCTTCTCGTAGTTGCGGAAGCCGTCGGCGATCGGCTCGAGCACGGCGAAGGATTCAACGTCGGTCTGGTCCTGCGACGCGTCGGTGCGCCCCGGCGAGAACGGAACCTGCACGTTGACGCCGGCCTTCTTCGCCGCCTGCTCGACCGCGGCGCAGCCGCCGAGGACGATCAGGTCCGCAAGCGACACCTTCTTGCCGAACGCCTTTTGGATGCCCTCGAGGGTCGTGAGCACCTTGGCCAACTGGTCAGGCTGGTTGACCTCCCAGTCCTTCTGCGGCGTGAGGCGGATGCGCGCGCCGTTCGCCCCGCCACGCTTGTCGGAGCCGCGGAAGGTTGCCGCCGACGCCCAGGCGGTCGAAACCAGCTCGGAGACGGACAGGCCCGAAGCGAGGATCTTGGCCTTGAGGTCGGCCACGTCCTTCGCGTCGATCAGCGCATGATCGGCGGCGGGGATGGGATCCTGCCAGATCAGATCTTCGGCGGGAACTTCGGGGCCGAGATAGCGCGACTTCGGACCCATGTCGCGATGGGTCAGCTTGAACCAGGCGCGGGCGAAGGCGTCGGCAAATTCGGCCGGATTCGCGTGGTAGCGCCGCGAGATCGGCTCGTAGATCGGGTCCATGCGCATCGCCATGTCGGCGGTGGTCATGATGGTCGTGACCTTCTTCGACGGATCGTGGGCAGCCGGCGCGAGGTCCTTTTCCGCTACGTTCACCGGTTTCCACTGGTTGGCGCCGGCGGGGCTCTTCGTGAGTTCCCACTCGTAACCGAACAGCATGTCGAAATAGCCGTTGTCCCACTTGATCGGATTCGGGGTCCACGCGCCTTCGATGCCGCTGGTGATCGAGTCATCCCCCTTGCCGCTGCCGTACTTGCTGAGCCAGCCGAGGCCCTGCGCTTCGATGGGGGCGGCCTCAGGTTCCGGACCGACCAGCGCGGCATCGCCGGCGCCGTGGGTCTTGCCGAAGGTGTGTCCGCCGGCGGTGAGGGCGACGGTTTCCGCGTCGTTCATCGCCATGCGGGCAAACGTTTCGCGGATGTCGCGACCCGACGCGACCGGGTCGGGGTTGCCGTTCGGCCCTTCCGGATTGACGTAGATGAGCCCCATCTGAACCGCGGCGAGCGGGTTTTCGAGCTGCCGGTCACCGGAATAGCGCTTGTCGCCGAGCCAGGTGTCCTCGTCGCCCCAGTAGACGTCTTCCTCGGGCTCCCAGGTGTCCACGCGTCCGCCGCCGAAGCCGAAGGTCTTGCCGCCCATCGATTCGATCGCGCAATTGCCCGCGAGGACGAGCAGGTCGGCCCACGAAATCTTGTTGCCGTATTTCTGCTTGACCGGCCACAGCAGCCGGCGCGCCTTGTCGAGGTTCGCATTGTCGGGCCAGCTGTTGAGCGGCGCAAAGCGCTGCTGACCGGCGCCGGCGCCGCCGCGGCCGTCACCGGTGCGATACGTGCCCGCCGCGTGCCACGCCATGCGGATGAAGAGGCCGCCGTAGTGACCATAGTCGGCCGGCCACCAGTCCTGCGAGTCCGTCATCAGCGCGTAGAGATCCTGCTTCAGCGCTTTGAAATCGAGCTTCTTGAACTCCGCCGCGTAATCGAACGCCGCGCCCATGGGATTGGACAAGGCGGAGTTCTGGTGGAGGATCTTGAGGTTCAACTGGTTCGGCCACCAGTCGCGGTTGGACCTCATGCCAACAGTCGAGTGCATGAACGGGCACTCCGTCGTTTTGTCAGTCTTTGCGTCCATGTTGCTCTCCGATCGTGTTTTGTAATTATCGTCGACGTTGTTGCATCGACGACATGACGTTTGGGAGTGTGGTCGCCGACGGAAGCCCGGTTGCGCCCGTCGGGGTGGCATTTGCGAGCGAAGCCGCGCCCGCCGTGTTTTTCATTGCTGCGCCGCGTTCGCCAGCGACCGCCGAGAAGCGAACAATTATCGCATCCCGGCGCCCTTCTGCAGCGTCTCGGCCTTGGTGTCGAACTCCTCCGCCTCTTTTATAACGAGGTTGCGCCCGGGCGCCGGACCCGAGCGTTGGCGACAGCATCCTACGTTCCTTTGATTAGGTCTAATCGAATTGTTTCCGCCTCTCGATCAGATTATCTTATCTATGTGATCACGCTGAGACAGCTTCGATATTTCGCCGCGCTGGCGCGCCACGGGCATTTTGGCCGGGCGGCGAGCGAATGCGCGGTGAGCCAGCCGGCGCTTTCGATGCAGATCCGCGACCTGGAAAAGACCCTCGGGGTCGACCTCGTCGAACGCCGGCCGGGCGAAGCGGTGCTGACCGCGATCGGGCGGGAATTCGCCCTGCGCAGCGAGGCCGTGCTCGCCGGCGCCCGTGACCTCGTCGATTTCGCCCGGCACCAGGGCCGCATCCTCACCGGGCGGCTGCGCCTCGGCGTGATCCCGACCCTCGCGCCCTATGTGCTGCCGAAAATCCTGCCCGCGCTGCAGGCCCACTACCCCGACCTGCGCATCGAGTTGCGCGAGACCCAGACGCGGCTGTTGATCGAGGAGTTGTCGCGCGGCGCGCTCGACGTGCTGATGCTTGCGCTGCCGCTCGACGAGGCGGACATCGATACGCTGCCGTTGTTCGACGACCCGTTCACGCTCGCGGTCACCGCCGCCGATCCACGTCCGGCAAGCAAAAAAATCGACGCGCGCGCGATCGAACGCGAGCCGCTCATTCTCCTCGAGGAAGGGCATTGCCTGCGCGACCAGGCGCTCGCCTACTGTGCGGGCGTGCGCGGCGACCAAGCGATGAGCCTCGGCGCAACCAGCCTCGCGACGGTGATGCAGATGGTGGCGAACGGCTATGGCGTGACGCTGTTGCCCCAGGTCGCCATCGACGTCGAGGCGCGCGATCCGCGCATCAAGCTGCTGCGCTTTGCGCCGCCCGAGCCCGGCCGCACCATTGGCCTTGCGTTCCGCCGCACCGCGCCGCGCAAGGCGGACTTTTCCGCGCTGGCGAATCTGGTGACGGAGGCGCTGGGGGTGGGAGGCGCAAACAAGCGCGCGCCCAAGGGGCGAACGAGCAGAGCGTAGATGCGCGGCTGATCCGGCCCATACGGCCGGGGACGCGACGATTCATGTTATTGGGGAGTTGTCCGCAGATTCGCGCTCCCCCCGATCGGCGCGATCGGAGCAAAACTGATGACCCATCGTGATGAAAAGCCTGCGTCCGGCGATAAAATCTTTGCCCATGACGTCAATCTCGGGTTCCCGCTCGACCATCCCGACTGGGCGAATTTTTTCAATGGGCACGGGTGGCGCACAGCCGGCTACGACGACATGGGCAAGTTGACCGCGGAGCTTCAAGCGCACGCGGCTGCGGCGGCGTTTCTGCCGGCGGCGAACTACTTCTTTGTCAGGAATGATCCCGCCTATGCCGG
>JAEULX010000139.1 GCA_016793685.1 Bradyrhizobiaceae bacterium | reverse complement strand
TGGAAAACGCGACGCGCGCGATCGCCAAATAACAAGTCTTTACGCTTCTGGAACCGATTTTCGTTCTGCGCGCCGGACAGCGATAATCAAGGCGCAGAACCTGAGTTGAGCTTTTCAACGCCGTCAACCGACACGACTACGCGGTTTCCCGCGTCACCGGCTTTATCCGCACCGCGACGGCTTGCCGACGCCCCCGCGTCGGGGCTCGGAAACACATTATTATCCATCCCCCAATATGTTCATTCCCGGCAGCGTTGCGTACCAAGGACCTGGGATGCTTTTGGGCAAGTTCAGCGGCGTACCCGCGACTCGACGGCGATCTGCCCGGTCGCAACTTCTGGCGGGCGCAGCATTGATCGTGGCGATCGCGCCGGCTGCGGCCCAGGACGCAACCTGGCTCGGGCTGACCAGCAACTATTTCAGCGCCAGCAACTGGAATCCGAACACCGTTCCGACGGGCACGGCCTATTTCGACACTGCGCCCACCACCGTCGTGCAGATCGGTTCGCCAGTGTCTGTCGGCGGCTGGACGTTTGCTGCGGGAGCCCCGGCATACACTTTCAACGGATCATATGCCGTCAGTTTCGGCGGGGCCGGCATCGTCGGCAGTCCAACCATCACGAATAACGCCACGCTCCAGTTCTTCAACAACAGCACCGCCGGCGCGGCGAACATCACCAACAACGGTCTCATCAATTTCGGGGACTTCAGTTCCGCCGGCAGCGCGACCATCACGGCCAACTCGGGCGGGCATACGTATTTCTCGGGCAACGCTTCCGGGGGCACGGCAAACCTGATCGCCAACGGGACCGGCGTCGTCGATTTCTCGCAGCTCGTCTCGGCCGGCACCACTGCCGGCTCCTTCCAGGGCTCGGGCAACTTTTTCCTCGGCTCCAAAACCATCACCGTGGGCGGCAACAATCTCTCGACCTCGGTCAGCGGCGTCATCGCGGACGGCGGCATCGCCGGCGGCGCAGGCGGCGCACTGGTCAAAGAAGGCGCCGGCATCCTGACGCTGACGGGCGCCAATACGTATTCCGGCGGCACGACGATCACCGGCGGATTCATCAATTTCAACGCGGCAAGCAATCTCGGAACGGGCGCGATCACCCTCAACGGCGGCGGCCTGCAGTGGGCCGGCGGCGCCACGACAGACATCTCGTCCCGGCTCGCCCCGCTCGGCCTCGCCGGCGCGACCTTCGACACCAACGGCAACAACGTCACGTTCGCCACCGGCCTTTCCGGCGACGGCGGGATCACGAAGACCGGGGCCGGCACCCTGAAATTCACGGCGGGCAACGCCTATACGGGGGCGACCACGATCGCCAGCGGCACGCTGCTGGGCGGAGCCGCGAATGTCTTCAGCGCCGCATCGGCGACCACGGTCCACGCCGGCGGCACGCTCGACCTCGGCGGTTTTGCGCAGACCATCAACGCGTTGACCCTGGCGGGCGGAACGCTCCAGCATGGGCAGCTCGCCGGCGCGATCACCTCTACGGGCGGCACGATTTCCGCCGTCACCGGCACTGCAAACCTGACGACGACCGCAGGCACGACGATGCTGACCGGCGCCAACGGTTATTCGGGCGCGACCAATATCAACGGCGGGACGCTGCTGGGCGGAAACGCGAACGCGTTCAGCGCGGTCTCGGCGACGACGGTGAACACGGGCGGCACGCTCGATCTGGGAAATTTTGCGCAGACCATCAACGCGCTGACGCTGGCGGGCGGAACGCTCACCACGGGCTCACTCACCGGTGCAATCACCTCGCTGGGCGGAACGGTGAAGGCGATCGGCGGCGCCGTAAGCCTCACCACGACGAGCGGCACGACGACGCTGAGCGGGGCCAACAGCTACACCGGCGCAACCGCGATCAGCGGCGGAACTCTGTTGGGCGGCAACGCCAACGCGTTCAGCGCCGCCTCGACGACGACGGTGAATGCCGGCGGAACGCTCGATCTCGGAGGCTTCGCGCAAATCATCAATACACTGACGCTGGCGGGCGGCGCCGTTCAGAATGGACAGTTGGGCGGAACGATCACGTCGACGGGCGGCACGGTCAGCGGCGTCGGCGGCGGAGCGAACCTGACCACGACCGGCGGCACCACAACGCTGAGCGGGATCAACAGCTACACCGGCGCGACGACGATCAACGGCGGGACGTTGCTGGGCGGCAACGCGAACGCGTTCAGCGCCGCGTCGGCGACCACGATCAACCAGAACGGCACGCTCGATCTCGGCGGGCTGGCGCAGAGCATCAATGCCGTGACGCTTGCGGGCGGAACGCTCACGCATGGTCTGCTGACCGGCGCGATCACGTCGACTGGCGGCACGATCAGCACGCTCGGCGGCAGCGCCGCGCTGACGACGGCCGGCGGCACGACAACGCTGATCGGCGCGAACAGTTATACGGGGCCGACGAACGTGAACGCCGGCACCCTGATCGTGGACGGTTCGGCTTTCAGCTCCACGATGACCGTCAAGTCCGGCGCTACGCTCGCCGGTTCCGGCACGATCGGCACGACCACGATCATGAACGGCGGCACCTTCGCGCCCGGACCGGTCGGGGCGATCGGTTCGATGACGGTGGCCGGCAATCTCACGTTCCAATCGGGCGCGTCCTACCAGGTGCTGGTCGACCCGACGCACGCCTCGAGCGCCAACGTGACCGCAAATCAAGCGACGCTCGCCGGCAACGTGCTCGCGACCTTCGCACCGGGCAGCTACATCACGAAGCAGTACACGATCTTGTCGGCTTCGAGCATCGACGGCGCGTTCGACAATTTGTCCACCAAGAACCTGCCGGCCGGGTTCACCGCGAACCTGAGCTATGGCGCCAGCGACGTGTATCTGAACCTGACGGCGACGCTCGGAGCGCCGTCGCCCTCGTCACCACCATCCTTGGCCCGCGCCACGCTCGTCGACAACGCTGAAAGTGGCGCGAAAGCAATCAACGGGTATTTCAACAGCGGCGGAGCCCTGCCGGCCAACTATCTGCCGCTGTTCGGCTTGACCGGAAGCAATCTCGCGAATGCCCTCATGCAGTTGTCGGGGGAAGCGGCAACCGGCGCGCAGCAGAGCGCCTTCCGGCTGACCAACCTGTACCTCGCCCTCATGCTCGATCCGCTGGTCTATGGCGGCGGCGCAGCAGGCGGAAGCGCCCCGTTCGGACTTGGCTCGGGCGGCACGGCAATGCGGCTCGCTGCGGAAGAAGCGCAGTCGCCGGAAATCGCGCTCGCTTACGCCAAATTGTTGCGATCGCCCGCAACGCCCGCGGCCGGCTTCATCCCCGAGCCGCGTTGGAATGTGTGGACCGGCGGTTACGGCGGCGCGAACAGGATTGCGGGCGACTCGACCTGGATCGGCTCGCACGACGTATCGGCGAGCGCCGGCGGCTTTGCGAGAGGCGTCGATTATCGCCTCTGGCCGGGGACGACGGTCGGCGTGTCGCTCGCCGGCGGCTTCACCAGTTGGGACTTGGCAAACGCGCTTGGCGGCGGCGGCAGCGATGCCTTCCAGGCCGGCATCTACGGCATCACCCGCAGCGGCCCGGGCTACATCGCGGGCGCGGTCAGCTTTGCCGAACATTGGATGACGACCGACCGCTTCGCCTTCATGGGCGATCACCTGACCGCGAGCTTCAACGCGCAAAACTATGCCGCGCGGATCGAGGGCGGCTGGCGCCTCGACGCCTTCCTCCCCGGGGTTACGCCTTACGTGGCGCTGCAGGCGCAGGCGCTCAACACGCCCGCCTACAGCGAAACGGATGTGAATGGCGGAGGCTTCGGGCTGAACTTCGGCGCCCGCACCGCAAACGACACGCGCAGTGAACTTGGCGCGCGTTTCAACCGGGCCATGCTTGTTGGCGATGTCGGCGTGGTGAATTTCACCGCGCGCACGGCCTGGGCGCATGACTGGGTCAGCGACCCGACGCTGGCGGCGATGTTCCAGACGCTGCCGGGCGCAGCCTTCACCGTCACCGGCGCGTCGCTCGCTCCCAACTCGGCGCTTCTGTCGGCAGGCTCCGAATTGCGCTTCTTCAACGGCTGGGGAGTCGGCATTCACCTCGACGGCGAGTTCGCCGGCGGCGCGCAAAGCTATGCCGGGACCGGGACGGTGCGCTACGCCTGGTGAGCGCTCACGGCGCCTCCCCTACGGCGCGCACCCTCGCCTACCGCGCACCCTCCCCTACGGCGCACCCTCCCCTACGAGCGCAAACCATTCGTCCTCGGTCAGCACATTGACGCCCGCCTCGCGCGCCTTGGTGAGTTTCGAGCCGGCGCCGGGGCCCGCCACCACATAGTCGGTCTTCTTCGACACCGAGCCCGCGACCTTGGCGCCCAGCCGCTCGGCCATCGCTTTGGCTTCCTCGCGAGTCATTTTCTCGAGCGCGCCGGTGAACACGACGGTCTTGCCGGCGACCGGCGACGCGGTCGCGACCTTTTCCGCATCGAGGATGCGGACCTCCCCGGTCAGGCGTTCGACGATGCGGCGGTTATGCGCCTCGGCGAAATAGGTCGCGAGGCTGTCGATCACCGCGTCGCCGATCTGGTCGAGCGCATCCATCTCCGCGCGCGCGTCGGCATCGCCGTCCGCAAGCCTGACGCAGGCGTCATGAAACGCGTGCCACGTCCCGTAGGCGCGCGCGAGCGCACGCGCCGTCGTCTCGCCGATATGACGGACGCCAAGCGCGTAGATGAAGCGTTCGAGCGCGATCTCGCGGCGGGCGGCAATCGCGGTGAAAAGATTGCGTACGGAAAGTTCGCCGTAGCCTTCGCGCTCCTGCAGCCTGATGTCGTCGTTGCGCGCCTCGAGGGTGAAGATGTCGGCGGGCTCCTTCAGCCAGCCCTCCGCAAAGAACAACTCGATCTGCTTTTCGCCCAAGCCCTCGATGTCGAAGGCGCGGCGCGAAACGAAATGCTTCAAATGCTCGATCTTCTGAAACGGGCAGGCGAACTCGCCGGAGCAGCGCGCGATCGCGCCCTCCTCCCCGCTCGCAATCGTCTCGCGCACCACCGGCGTTGCGAGCGAACAGGGACAATGCGTGGGAAAATGGTACGGCTCCGCATCGCGCGGCCGCTTGTCGGGCAGCACCCGCAGCACCTGCGGAATGACGTCGCCCGCGCGCTGGATTTCCACCGTATCGCCGACGCGCACATCGAGGCGGGCGATCTCGTCGGCATTGTGCAGGGTCGCGTTCTGCACCACGACGCCGCCGACGGTGACCGGCGCGAGCTTGGCGACAGGCGTCAACGCACCGGTGCGGCCGACCTGGATCTCGATCGCGTTGACGACGGTGGTCGCCTTCTCCGCGGGGAATTTGTGCGCCAGCGCCCAGCGCGGCGAGCGTGAGACGAAGCCGAGTCGATCCTGCCAATCGAGCCGGTCGACCTTGTAGACGACGCCGTCGATGTCGTAGCCGAGGCTCGCGCGCTGCTCGCCGATGCTGCGGTAGTAGGTGAGCAGGTCGGCGGCGGAGTGGCACGTCTTCATCAGCGGGTT
>JAEULX010000130.1 GCA_016793685.1 Bradyrhizobiaceae bacterium | reverse complement strand
CACCCCGAGCTGACGCCGAGCGAGCGCACCGCGTTCGAGGCGATCGTCGGCAAGGAAATCGCCGCGCTGAACCAGCGGTTCGGCGATTTGACCCGCGGCTACGACCGGCTTGCGGCCGGTCCCTGGCCGCTCGCCGACATCCATTCGCTCGATCTGTTTCGCGCCGTGCGCAAGCACCTGGCGGATGCCGACGGCATCCAGGTCACCCCCGTCGGGGTGCCGGCCTGGGTCCACGCCGACAGCCATTCGCTGCTGCTTGCGCTCGAACACCTGATCCGCGCCATCGCCGCGCACACCGGCAGGACGGCGTTCGATATCGGCGTCGTCCCGCGCGACAAGCACGCCTATGTGGAGGTGACGTGGGACGGCGAACCGGTCCCCTCCGCGGTGATCGACGGCTGGCTCGGCGAGCCGCTGAGGGGCACGATCGGCAATCGGACGCTGCGCGAAATCGTCGAACGGCACGCGAGCGAACTGTGGAGCCAGTCGCTGCCGGACGGGCGCACCTGCCTGCGGCTGCCGCTGCGGTCGGCCGAGCGTCCGCGCGTGCGGGAGCGTTCGGAGCGGGTTCCGCCGTGGTCGGAGTTCTACGATTTCGACCTGTTCAAAGGCCCGAGCGAAGCGCTCAAGGACACGCCGCTGCGCAAATTGACCTTCGTCGTGTTCGACACCGAAGCGACCGGGCTGCGCCCCAGCGCGGGGGATGAACTGCTGTCGATCGGCGCCGTGCGCGTCGTCAACGGACGCATCCTGACCGGCGAGACGTTCGAGCGGCTGATCAATCCCGGCCGCGAGATTCCCGCGAGCACGATCCGCATCCACGGAATAACCGCGGACATGGTGCGCGACAAGCCGCCCGCGCCGATCGTGCTCGCGCAGTTCAAGGCCTTCGTCGGCGATGCCGCGCTGGTCGCCTACAATGCGGCGTTCGACATGACGTTCCTGGAGAAGGGATCGGAGCAGGCGGGGGTCACGTTCGACAATCCCGTGCTCGATGCGCTGCTTCTGGCGGTCTATCTGCAGGAGGATGTCTCCGATTTCTCGCTGACGGCGGCGGCCGACCGCATGGGCGTCGAGGTCGTCGGCCGGCACACGGCGCTCGGCGACGCGATGACGACGGCGGCGATCTTCGTGAAGCTGATCGACCTGTTGGAGGCGCGCAATATCGAGACGTTCGGCCAGGCCGCCAGGATTTCAAAATGGATGATGGAGCAGCGCCGGCAGGAGGCGCAGCTGCGATGACGCGGCGCTGCGGCGAGGGGCAACGGGATAACGTCGGGAGATCGGCATGGTCCGGCGAGGATTGACCAGCGAGCGGCTGACCGGCCTGTTTCTATTCGGGCTTCTGCTGTTTCTGCCGCCGCTGATCGGGGTGTTCGACCGGCCGTATCTGGTCGGCGGCATTCCCCTGCTGTACCTTTATCTCTTCGGCGCATGGGCCGGGCTGATCGCTGTGCTGATGCTGATCGTCGAGCGGCCGCCAAGCGACGCCGATCTGGATGAAGGCGAGCAGGGCATGGGCGCGGACGCCGATTTCGATCAGACAAGGGAGTCGAGGGGCTGAGCCATGCTGACCGGGCTCACCATCGTCTCGGTCTCGCTGGTTTATCTGCTGATCCTGTTCGCGATCGCCTATTACGGCGACCGGCGGGCGGACGAGGGCCGCAGCGTCATCGCGAGCCCGTACATCTACGCATTGTCGATCGCCGTCTATTGCACCGCATGGACCTTCTACGGGAGCGTCGGGCGCGCCGCGTCTTCGGGCGTGAGCTTCCTGCCGATCTATCTCGGCCCGACGCTGACCTTCATCCTCGGCTGGTTCCTGATCCGCAAGATCATCCGCATCAGCAAGCTGAACCGCATCACCTCGATCGCCGACTTCATCGCCTCGCGCTACGGCAAGAGCTACTACCTCGGCGGGCTGGTGACGGTCATCGCGGTGGTGGGGATCATGCCCTACATTTCCCTGCAGCTGAAGGCGATCTCCACCAGCTTCACGGTGCTCCTGCATTATCCGAGCGTCGCGATGCCCGCCACGCTCGGTTCGACGCCGGTGTTTCAGGATACCGCTCTTTACGTCGCGCTGATCATGGCCGCGTTCGCGATCCTGTTCGGCACGCGCCACATCGACGCCAGCGAGCGGCACGAGGGCATGGTGGCGGCCATCGCCTTCGAATCCGTGGTGAAGCTCTTCGCGTTCCTCGCGGTCGGCGTGTTCGTCACCTACGGGGTCTATAACGGCTTTGGCGACGTGTTCTCCCGCGTCGCCGCCGATCCGGCGTTCCACAGGCTCTTCACGCTCAGCGCCGCAGGCGGCTATTCCGGCTGGATATCGCTGACGCTGCTCTCGATGGCGGCGATCGTCATGCTGCCGCGGCAATTCCAGGTCCTCGTGGTCGAGAACGTGGACGAACGGCACGTCAAAAAAGCGATCTGGCTGTTCCCGCTCTACCTGCTGCTCATCAATCTATTCGTGCTGCCGATCGCCTTCGGCGGTCTGCTGCAGTTTCCGCAGCGTTCCGTCGACGCGGACACGTTCGTGCTGACCGTGCCGATGGCGAACCACTACCAGGCGATCGCCTTGTTCGCCTTCATCGGCGGCTTGTCGGCGGCGACCGGCATGATCATCGTCGAGACGATTGCGCTCGCCACCATGGTCTCCAACGATCTCGTCATGCCCTTCCTCCTGCGTCACGGGCGCCTGCACCTGTCCGAGCGCAAGGATCTGACCGGCGTCGTGCGCGCGATCCGCCGCGGCGCGATCATCTTCGTCATTCTGCTCGGCTACGCCTATGTGCGGCTGATCGGGGAATCCTACGCGCTGGTGTCGATCGGGCTGATGTCGTTTGTCGCGGCCGCGCAGTTTTTTCCCTCCATCATCGGCGGCATCTTGTGGAAGGGCGCGACGCGGCTCGGCGCGCTGGCCGGCCTGAGCGCCGGATTCCTGGTCTGGATCTACACGCTGCTGCTGCCTTCCTTCGCCCGGTCGGGATGGCTGTCCGAGCATTTCCTGCACGACGGCCCCTGGGACGTCACGCTGCTCATGCCCTATGCGCTGTTCGGGCTCGATGGTCTCGATCCGATCGCGCACGCCTTGTTCTGGACGCTGGTGTTCAATGTCGGCCTCTTCGTCGTCGTCTCGCTCTTCACCAGCCAGACGATGATCGAACGCAGCCAGGCCGTGCTGTTCGTGGACATATTCAAGCGGACGTCGGAAGGCGCGCGCATCTGGCGCGGCCGGGCGACCATCGGGGACCTGCGGCGGCTGATGGGCCGTTTCATGGGCGAGGGGGCGGCCTTCCAGGCGCTCCGCCGGTTCGAGCGCGAAAAAGGCCGCCGCCTCGACGAGGCGCATGCCGCCGACGCCGACACCGTCCATTATGCCGAGCGGCAACTCGCGGGCGCCATCGGCGCCGCTTCGGCGCGGATCATGATCGCGTCGGTCCTGCGCGAGGAGATGCACGACATCGACGAGGTCATGCAGATTCTCGACGAGGCCTCGCAGCTCGTGGTGTACAGCCGCCAGCTCGAGGAGAAATCACACCAGCTCGAGGCGGCGACCGCCGAGCTCATGGCCGCCAATGAGCGGTTGAAAGAGCTCGACAAGATGAAGGACGACTTCGTCTCCACCGTCAGCCACGAATTCCGCACCCCGCTCACCTCGATCCGCTCGTTCAGCGAAATCGTTCACGACAATCCCGACCTCGCGGTCGAGCAGCGCAAGGAGTTCCTCAACATCATCGTGCAGGAAAGCGAGCGGCTGACCCGCCTGATCAACGACATCCTCGACCTCGCCAAGATGGAAGCCGGCAAGACCGAATGGCAGATGCTCGAGATCGCGCCCAAGCAGGTGATCGATAACGCCTTGGCGGCGATGGCCGGCCTGTTGGCGAAGAACCCGCACATCCGCTTCGAGACCCATATCGCCGGCGACCTGCCGAACGTGTTCGTCGACGCCGACCGGCTGACGCAGGTGCTCGTCAATCTGATCTCCAACGCCGTGAAGTTCTGCAATCGCGACAACGGGCTGATCTCGATCACGGCGCGTCCCGAGGGGGACTCGCTCCGCGTCGATGTCAGCGACAACGGCATCGGCATCGCCAAGAAGGATCGCAGGAAGGTGTTCGAGCGCTTCCAGCAGGCGGGCGACACGCTGATCGACAAGCCGCAGGGCACCGGCCTCGGCCTGCCGATCTGCCTGCACATCATCGAGCGGTTCGGCGGTCAGATCTGGTTCGAAAGCGAGCTCGGCAAGGGCTCGACCTTCTCCTTCCGCATTCCGTCCGCGCGGCATCCCAACAGACTCCGCCTCGACGCCAAGATCGAGGCGGTGTGAGGAGCGCCGCCGCTACACGTTGCGCCGGTACTGCCCGCCGACCTCGAACAGCGCGTTGGAAATCTGGCCGAGCGAACAGCAGCGCACCGTGTCCATGAGCACGGCGAACAGGTTCTCGTTGCGGGTGGCGGCCTGCTTGAGGCGGGTGAGCGCGGGCCCCGCTTCGGCGGCGTGCGCGCTCTGGAATTCGCGCAGGCGCAGCACCTGCGACTGCTTCTCCGCTTCGGTCGAGCGCACGAGGCCCGCGAGCTGCGGCGGCTCGGCGTTGCGGCCGCGGAACATGTTGACGCCGACGATGGGCAGGCTGCCGTCGTGCTTCTTGTGCTCGTAGTGCATCGACTCGTCCTGAATCTTGCTGCGCTGGTAGCCGGTCTCCATCGCCCCGAGCACGCCGCCGCGGCTGGCGATCGCCTCGAACTCGCGCAGCACCGCCTCTTCCACGAGGTCGGTCAGTTCCTCGATGATGAACGCGCCCTGGTTGGGGTTCTCGTTCTTCGCCACGCCCCATTCGCGGTTGATGATGAGCTGGATCGCGAGCGCCCGGCGCACGCTCTCCTCGGTCGGCGTGGTCACCGCTTCGTCGTAGGCGTTGGTGTGCAGCGAATTGCAGTTGTCGTAGATGGCGATCAGCGCCTGCAGCGTGGTGCGGATGTCGTTGAACGACATTTCCTGCGCATGCAGCGAACGGCCGGACGTCTGGACGTGGTATTTGAGCTTCTGCGAGCGCTCGTTCGCCCCGTAGCGGTGTTTCATCGCGACCGCCCAGATGCGGCGCGCCACCCGGCCGATCACCGCATATTCGGGGTCCATGCCGTTGGAGAAGAAGAACGACAGGTTGGGCGCGAAATCGTCGATATGCATGCCGCGCGCGAGATAGGCCTCGACATAGGTGAAGCCGTTGGCGAGCGTGAAGGCGAGCTGCGAGATCGGATTGGCGCCGGCTTCGGCGATGTGATAGCCGGAGATCGAGACCGAATAGAAATTCCGCACGTCGTTGTGGATGAAATATTCCTGCACGTCGCCCATCAGCTTGAGCGCAAAATCGGTGGAGAAAATGCAGGTGTTCTGGCCCTGATCCTCCTTGAGGATGTCGGCCTGCACGGTGCCGCGGACATTGGAGAGGGCGAAGGCGCGCAGCGCGTGCGCTTCCTGCTCGGTCGGCGCGCGTCCCTGCTCGGCGCGGAAGCGCTCGGTCTGCTGATCGATGGCGACGTTGAGGAACATCGCGAGCGCCATCGGGGCCGGGCCGTTGATGGTCATCGACACGGACGTCACCGGGTCGCACAGGTCGAAGCCCGCAAGCAGCGTCCGCATGTCCTCGATCGTGGCGATGGAGACGCCGGCATTGCCGACCTTGCCGTAGATGTCGGGCCGTTCGTCCGGGTCGGCGCCGTAGAGCGTGACCGAGTCGAAGGCGACCGACAGGCGCTTCGCCGGCATGCCCTCCGACAATGTGTGGAAGCGGCGGTTGGTCCGGATCGGATCGCCTTCGCCGGCGAACATCCGGGTCGGGTCCTCGTTCTCCCGCTTGAAGGGGAATACGCCGGCGGTGAACGGGAAGGTGCCGGGGACATTTTCTCGCCTGAGCCAGCGGAGAATCTCGCCGTCGTCCTGAAAGCGCGGCAGCACGACCTTGCGCAGCGCCGTGCCTGACAGCGTCGTGTGGGTCAGGCTGGTGCGCTTCTCCTTGCCGCGGACCTTGGTGACGAACTCCGACCCTTCGTAGCTCTTCACGACCTCCGGCCAGCAGGCGAGCAGGGAGTGGTTGTCCGAGGAGAGCTGTTCGTCCTTGGCCGCGATCAGCGGCGCGAAGGCGGAGGCGTCGTGTCCGCAGTCGACGAATATGGCGCACGAGCGGCGCAGCGCCTGCCGATCCCGGGCGACGTCGCACTGCTCGGCCGTGCGCTGGTGGTAGCCGCGCACGGTCTCGGCGATCTCGGCGAGATAGCGCGAGCGGTCGGGCGGCACGATGGCGCGGCTGGCGGAGGATTGCTTGACCGCGACCCGCGGCAGCCAGCGCTTGCCGGCGTGCAGGCCGATCTCGACCAACTGCGCCGCGATCGCCTGATAGAGCGCCGTCACCCCGTCGTCGTTGAAGCGCGAGGCGATCGTGCCATACACCGGCATCTCTTCCGGCCGCCGGTCGAACAGCACATGGTCGCGCTGATACTGCTTGCGCACGTCGTGCAGCGCGTCCTCCGCGCCGCGGCGTTCGAACTTGTTGATGGCGACGAAGTCGGCGAAGTCCAGCATGTTGATCTTTTCGAGCTGGCTCGCCGCGCCGAACTCCGGCGTCATCACATAGATGGACACGTCGGCGATTTCGGTGATCGCCGTGTCGCCCTGGCCGATGCCGGAGGTTTCGACGATGATCAGGTCGAAGCCGGCCGCCTTGCAGGCGGCGATCGCGTCGGGGATGGCGGGCGAGAGTTCGGCGCTAGCGCCGCGCGTCGCCAGCGAACGCATGTAGATGCGCGGGTGATCGATCGCGTTCATGCGGATGCGGTCGCCGAGCAGCGCCCCGCCCGAGCGCCGCCGCGAGGGGTCCACGGCCAGAACCGCGATCTTGAGTTCGTCCTGGTAGTCCATGCGGAAGCGGCGGATCAGCTCGTCGGTGAGGCTCGACTTGCCCGATCCGCCGGTGCCGGTGAGCCCGAGGATCGGCGTCGGCAGCGCTTCGGCCGCCGCGAGAGCCATCCGGACCGGGGGCGGACAGACGCCGTTCTCGCAAGCCGTGATCACGCGCGCGAGCGCGCGCCAGTCGCCGCGGGCGAGCGCGTCCGGATCGGCGGGCGGCTGCGCCGCAACATCGAAATCGGACGAGGCGATCACGTCGTTGATCATCCCCTGCAGCCCCATGAGCTGCCCGTCTTCGGGGGTGTAGATGCGGGTGACCCCATAGTCGTGCAGCTCGGCGATCTCCGCCGGGACGATCACCCCGCCGCCGCCGCCGAACACGCGGATGTCGTCGGCGCCCGCCTTGCGCAGCAGGTCGAGCATGTATTTGAAGAACTCGATGTGTCCGCCCTGGTAGGAGGTGATCGCAATGCCGTTGACGTCTTCCTGGATCGCCGCCGTCACGATCTCCTCGACCGCGCGGTTGTGGCCGAGATGGATGACCTCCGCGCCGGTCGCCTGCAGCAGGCGGCGCATGATGTTGATGGTCGCGTCGTGGCCGTCGAACAGGCTCCCCGCCGTCACGAACCGAATCTTGTGCCGCGCCTGGTAGGGCGCCGGCGTAGCCGTAGCATTGACGATGCGCCGTGCTGCCCCGGTCACTTTCTCAACTCGACCCATCACAATGCCTCATGACCGATAACGTCTAGGGACCCTTGCGCCATCCGCGGCCCGGTCCCCGCTGCTCGGGAGGCCGGGCGCCCGATCGGCGCATGATGCATGCTGGTGGCGGTGTCCCGAAATGGCAATAGCCGAGGCACCGCATCGAGTATATGCAAACAACGCAGGGCTAAGCCAGCCACCGTTTGCGCCGCTTGTAATGTTTGCCCTCGCGGAAGGATTTGCGCTTGCCTTCGGCAATGCCGAGATAGAACTCCTTGACGTCCTCGTTCTCGCGCAAGGCCTGCGCCTCGCCGTCCATCACCACGCGGCCGTTCTCGAGAATATAGCCGTAGCGGGCGTATTTCAGCGCCATGTTGGTGTTCTGCTCGGCGAGCAGGAACGACACGTTTTCGTTCTCATTGAGATTGCAGACGATGGCGAAAATCTCC
>JAEULX010000125.1 GCA_016793685.1 Bradyrhizobiaceae bacterium | reverse complement strand
GCCTTGAGCACGGCGTTGTACCAGAACAGGAGTTGCAGCAGCAGCGGGATGTTGCGGACGAGCTCGACATAGCTGCCGGCGAGCCGGGCGACGAGGAAGTTGGTGGACAGCCGCGCGATGCCGATGACAAAGCCGAGAATGGTCGCAAAGATGATGCCGAGGACGGTCACCAGCAGCGTGTTGAGCAGGCCGACCACGAACGCCCGGCCATAGGTCGACACGTCGGGCGCGTACGGGATCAGCGTCTGGCTGATGTCGAAGCCGGCGGTGTGGTTCCAGAAGGCGAATCCCGTCGCGATGCTGGCGCGGGCGAGATTGGTCGCCATGTTCTGGATCGCGCTGTAGGCCAGGAAGCCGAGCACGAGGCACAGCGCCACCTGATAGGCGATGGCGCGATAGCGCGGATCATAGAGCGGAGAAATCTTCGGCGCGGCCCGGTCGAGGCGCTCCGTCATCGTGTCTCGCCGCTTCTTCGGTTGCTCATCAGCGTATCGGCGGTCCGTAGTGGAGCCCGCCTTTGGTCCACAGCGCGTTGAGGCCGCGCGCGATCTTCAGCGGCGACCCCTGGCCGACATTGCGCTCGAACACCTCGCCGTAGTTCCCCACCAGCTTGACGATCCGGTACACCCAATCCTTGGTGAGACCGAGCTGTTCGCCGAAATTGCCCTCGGCGCCGAGCATGCGCTTGATCTCGGGATTGGCCGACTTCATCTGCTCGTCGGCATTCGCCTGCGTCACGTTCAACTCCTCGGCGTTGAACATGGCGAACAGGACCCAGCGCACGATGTCGAACCACTGGTCGTCGCCCTGACGCACGTACGGCCCCAGCGGCTCTTTGGAGATGATTTCCGGCAACACCACGTTGTCGTCGGGCTTCGCCAGTTTGAGGCGGACGCTGTACAGCGCGGACGCGTCCGCGGTGAAGGCGTCGCAGCGGCCGGTGTCGTAGGCCTTCAGGGCCTCGTCGAGGGTGGCGAAGGTCACCGTCTTGAGCCGCATCTTGTTGGTGCGGAAGTAGTCCGTGAGATTGAGCTCCGTCGTCGTTCCCTGCTGCACGCAGATCGCCGCGTCGTTGAGCTCGAGCGCCGAATTCACCTTCAGCGACTTGCGAATGATGAAGCCCTGCCCGTCATAATAGTCGACGCCCGTCGCGTTGAGGCCGAGCTGGGTGTCCCGCGACAGCGTCCAGGTCGTGTTGCGCGCCAGCACGTCGACATCGCCCGACTGCAGCGCCGTGAAGCGGTCCTTGGCGGAGAGCGGGACGAACTTGACCTTGCTCGCATCATTGAAGATGGCCGCGGCGATGGCGCGGCAGAAATCGACGTCCAGTCCGGTCCACGCGCCTTGCGGGTCGGGCATGCCGAAGCCCGGGAGCTGGCCGTTCGTGCCGCAGTTGAGCGCTCCCCGCGCCTTGATATCGTCGAGGGTGGCCGCCGATGCGGGCATGGCGAAACCGACGATGGCGCTCGCGACAGCGAGTGTTAGGACAACGCGTTTCATGTTCCCCTCATTGACACTGCGCGCCGTCCGGTGCATGGGCAGGTTCGATAGACCCGCCGCGACGCTTCGGTCGGCCGAATTCGCTCATGCGCGACCGGGCGGCCCGTGCAATTTTACATCCCTCGCGCGTTCCAACTCCCGCATATCAGAACGAACGCCTCTCCGGGGTCAAGGGATTGACGGTCGCATGGTCGCGGTGCGGGGAACCACCGTTTTGAGGATCGATCGATGAAGCGCACACCAGAGCGCGACGCCACGCTGTCGAAGCTGACCCCGCGCACGCGGCTGACCGTCGCCGGACGCGACCCGTTCGACCATCACGGTTACGTCAATACGCCGGTCTATCACGCCTCGACCCTGCTCTACCCGACCGCGGAGGACTTCCTCGCCCGCCGCTCGCGTTACAAATACGGCCGGCGCGGGACGCCGACCTCGGAAGCGCTCGAAGACGCGTTGCGCCAGCTCGAAGGCGAGGCCTGCGCCGGCGTCGCGCTGCTGCCGTCGGGCCTTGCCGCGTGTTCCGCCGCTCTCCTCGCTGTCCTGCGCGCGGGCGACCATCTGCTGATGACGGACTCCGTGTACGATCCGACCCGCGTCTTCTGCGACCGGATCCTGAGCCGGTACGGAATTGCCGTCACCTACTATGATCCGCACATCGGGGCGGACATTGCCGCGCTGATGCAGCCGAATACCCGCGCCGTGTTCGTCGAGAGCCCCGGCTCGCTGTCGTTCGAGATTCAGGACATCCCGGCGATCAGCGCGGTCGCGCACGCCCACGGCGCCCGCGTGCTGATGGACAATACCTGGGCGACGCCGCTGTATTTCCCCGCCCTCGCGCGGGGCGTCGATCTCGCCATCCAGTCCGGCACGAAATACATCGGCGGCCATTCCGACGTGATGATCGGCGCGGTGGCGGCCAACGCCGACACGGTGCGCGATCTCAAGGAATCGGTGTTCACCATGGGGCTGTGCGTCGGCCCCGACGACATGTATCTCGCGCTCCGCGGACTGCGGACGCTGGCGGCCCGGCTCGCGGTGCACCAGGAGTCCGCGCTCGCGGTCGCCCGCTGGCTCGCCGCGCGTCCCGAGGTGCACGCCGTTCTCCATCCCGGGCTCGAATCGCATCCGGGGCATGCCATTTGGAAGCGCGATTTCTCCGGCGCGAGCGGGCTGTTCTCGATCGTCCTCGCGCCGGTTCCGGCGGCCGCGGCGAACGCCTTCCTCAACGCCTTGACCCTGTTCGGCATCGGCGCCTCCTGGGGCGGCTACGAAAGCCTCGCCATCCCCTTCGACTGTACGGCCATCCGCACCGCGACCCGCTGGGCGCCGGGGGGGCCGACCATCCGCTTGCATGTCGGGCTCGAAGATGTCGGCGACCTGATCGCCGATCTGGAGCGCGGATTCGCGGCCCTGGCCGCGGCGCTATGACGCCGGCCGCGTGCCGACGAGCCGCTCGGCCCGGCGTTCGCGCAGCACGAAGTGCACGTTGCGGATATAGATGAACACCCCGAGCGCCTGCCCGGCGATGAAAACGGGGTCGCGCCGGTAAAGCGCATAGACGAGCAGCAGCAAGCCTCCGCCGATCGAAAACCACCAGAAGGCCATGGGCACGACGCTGCGGCCGGCCCGCTCCGAGGCGATCCATTGGACGGCGAAGCGCATGGTGAACAGGCCCTGCGCCACGAAGCCGAGCACGACCCACCAATCGAGATTGGTCACGAACACGTCGTGCAGGTAGGCCCCGACCGCGTGTGACAGATCAATCAACATTCCGCAAAACCTCCACTGCCTGCGGCACCCGCGCCCGTCGCCGGACCAGCCACCACACTCCGGCGAGATCGAGGATGCCGATCCACAGCCGGTCCCACATGCCGTAATTCGATTTGCCGGCGTGCCGCGGCCGGTCGACGACGTCGAGATAGGCGATCTCGTAGCCGTCGCGCCGCATCAGGGCCGGCAGAAAACGGTGCAACCCGTCGAAATAAGGCAAAGCCAGAAACACGTCGCGCCGGAATGCTTTCAGGCCGCAGCCGGTGTCGCGGGTGCCGTCCCGCAGCACGGCGCCACGCACTGTATTGGCGATGCGAGATTGCAGTTTTTTGAAGCCGGTGTCCTTGCGGCCGACGCGCTGCCCGGCGACGAGCCCTATCCGCCCGCTCTGCTCGAGCGGTTCGACCAGCGCCGGCAGGAAGGCGGGATCGTTCTGTCCGTCGCCGTCGAGCGTGGCGACCAGCGGCGCGTACGCCGCCGCAACGCCGGTGCGAACCGCAGCCGACTGCCCGCAGGAGACCGCATGGCGGACATGCCGCAGCCACGGCCGCTCCGCCATCAAGCGGGCGATTTCCGCCGGGGTCTCGTCGGTCGAACCGTCGTCGACATAAACGACTTCGAACGGCGCCTTGGCGGCGAGGCTGGCTGCAATCTCCTCGACCAGGGGGCCGATATTACCCGCCTCGTTGCGCACCGGAACGACCACGGCCAGGCGCGGCCGTTCGGCGTCGGTGCGCGGATCCCGTTCGGTATCCACGGCCTTTTCTTGTACGCCACTCATGCGGACGATCCGTCTCCCTGTCGTGTCGAACTGCGGCAGCCCGGCGAGGCTCGCCTCCCAATCGAAGTCCTGCGGGGGCCCGGCGGCGCCCTCGTGCGCCCGGTGCACGTTCGCCGCCCGCAAACCGGTGAACGCGTTCCTCGCCGCATCCCAAATTCCGGCCACTGCCTCATCGGCGCGCCGGATCGCCCGCCGGGGAAAGCCGAGCGCCGCCGCCCGAACGTCGGATGGAAACACCCCGTCCACGGCGACGGCGAGCGCCCGTTGCGCGCGCGCAACCGAAGGGACGGAAAATGCGTGCACCGCTCCCTGCGGATCGATGAAAAAAGCGAGGCGGCGCGAGGCGAACCATTCGCGCACGAGAATGACGCCGAATACCCCGAACGCCGCGCCGGCAATCACGTCGCTGGGAAAATGCGCCGAAACGACGACGCGGCTCACCCCGATCGTTATCGCATAAATCCACAAATACGGCCGCGCGCGCGGGAAAACGAGCCCGATCGCCGCGAGCGCGCCGAAGGCGGCGATCGAATGGCCCGACGGCATGCTGGCATAGTCGGCCCGCCACGAAAACGGCTCGAAGGCGGACGCGGCCTCGGCGGTCGGCCGCACCCGACCGATCAGGCGTTTCACGATGCTCCCGACCAGCGCCGGAAGGCCGATCGCGACAAAGACGAAACCGACCCGCGTCGCGAGCACGCCGAGCATGCCACCGGCGAGCCGGTCGAGGGAGGGCGTCGCCAGCGCCGCGAGCACGACGACCAGCGCGCCGACGGGAACGAGCACCCAGCTCGATCGCCCGAAATCGGTGATCTCGTTGAACGCCGCGACCACCCCGAACGGCAATGCGCCGACGACCGAGCCGACATAGGGATCGACCAGCGCCATGGTGGCGACCACCAGGATCGCGACGGCGACGCCGTGCCATCGATACTGGCGGAAAAGCCCGCGGTAGTCGGCCTGCCGCGCCGACCTGCGCGAGGACCCGACAAGCAACGCCGTCCAAAGCGCGAGATTGTAGGCGATGTCGCCAGCAATCACGGCCGCCCGGTGGGACGCCCTCTGCACTGCGCCGCCGGCGAAGCTCATGATTCCCGTCCCATGAAGATCGTAATCTCGATCGGACGGCCGGTCGCGACATTGTATCCTTCGATCCGCGGCCCGAGGGCGTAACGCAGACCGATCGCATCGGCGCGCGCGACGAAGGCGCGCTCCTGCCCCTTCTCCACAAAGGCGAACCGGCAAGGGCCCCCGCGGAGAAAATCGGCCGCGCCCGAGCCCGAGGCATGAAGCATGTCGGTGCCCACCAGAAACACCAGGCTCGCTTCGTAGTGACCCGCCGTGACGAAGGAAGGGTTCGCGCACAGCGGCGGATAGAGCTGGCGGGCGACCTGCGCCGAAGGAAACAGCGCAGGGACCGCCGGAAAGGTCGCGCCGAACAGCGCGGCATAGACGAGGATCGCGGCTGCGACCGAGCGCAGGAACGAGGTTTCCGGCCCGTCGACGTCGTAAAGCCACCAGGCGAACAGCGCGGCGATCACCCCGCCCGCGGCGAGCGGCCAGGCGGCGAAGCCCGGCCGCTGTCCGATCGCGATATTGATGGCGACGGCGGCGATCGCCGCGGCGGCGGCGATGACGAACCACCAGAGGGTCGCCCGCTTCAGCCAGCGGATCTGCGTCAGCGCGTTCCGGTCGATCGCCCAGGCGATCAGGATTGCGATCGCGGGGTAAAGCGGCAGCACATAGTGCGGCAGCTTCGTCATCGCGAGTTCGAACACGATCCAGTTCGGCACGATCCAGGCGAGCAGAAACCGGACGCCGGGCTCGTTCCGTCCCTGCCACACCGCGCCCGCCGCCAGCGGCGCCAGCATCGCCGCCGGGAAAAACATCAACCAGAAAAAAGCGAGGTAGTAGCCCGGCGGGCCCC
>JAEULX010000083.1 GCA_016793685.1 Bradyrhizobiaceae bacterium | reverse complement strand
TGGCTACGGGGTGGAGGCCGGCAACGCGGTCATCGACAAACTCTACCCAGTTTCGGGGATCAGCGCCCGGCACCGGCCGATCAATCCGGCGGTGGCGGCGTTGCCCACCGACAAGAAGCTCATTCTGGCCATCTTGCACCGGCGGGTGAATATCGGCGAGCCGCTGCGTCAGGTGTTGTCGGCGCTGCAGGAACTCGGCGCCGACGGCGACAAGCTGGTCGTTCTGCCGGTGCACTTCAATCCGCAAGTGCGCGCGCAGGTGATCGAGATGCTCGGCGACGCGCCCAACGTCCGGCTTCTCAAGCCGCTGCAATACCCGGACTTCGTCTACCTCCTCAGCAAGGCATGGGTGGTGGTGACGGAATCGGGGAGCGTGGAGTAGGGAGCGCCGATCTTCGGCCTGCCGGTGCGGATCATGCGCGACACGACCGCGCGGCCACGAAACCCATTCGGACGTGGCAAGGCTCGCGCAACCACCGCAGCGACCAAGCCACATGGCGATGCTTTTCACTCGCGCGCGCTCAGTGCACGCAGGCTTTTGCGAAACTTGCAGCCTCGCCGCCTGCAAAGTCTCAACGGGCTGGCAGTTCACCCGAGTTAAGGGTGCAACGAGGCAGCGGCGGGCTAATACTCAGTAATTGTAGCATTGGTTTTCTGATTAGCGCCAATATATGCGGCTGGTGAGGAGTTCGACCGTTATGCCGCCACTGATTCCCCAGGTTTTGATCGTCGAGGACGTTTCCACGCTCGCCGCGACATACGCCGCCTATTTGTCCTCCGAAGGCGTCAGTGCGACAGCCGTGCAGACCGGCCGCGAAGCCCTCGCGCAGTTCGACGACCGTCCGCCCGATGTCGTGGCGTTGGATATCAATCTCCCCGACATGAACGGCATTGACGTCCTGCGCGAGATCAAACAGCGCGGACTGCCGACCGAAGTGATCGTCGTCACCGCGCAGGGCTCGATCAATACCGCGGTCGAAGCGATGCGCGAGGGGGCCTTCGACTTCATCGTCAAGCCGCTGTCGCGCGAGCGCCTGCGGGTCACCGTGCGCAACGCGCTCGAGCGGCGCAAGCTCACCGACACGGTGGAAGCCCTCAAGGAAGAGTTCGGGCGCGATCAGTTCTGCGGGCTGGTCGGGCGCTCGCTCGCGATGCAGTCGGTCTACCGGATCATACAAAGCGCGGCGCCGTCGTCGGCGACGGTATTCATCACCGGGGAAAGCGGCACCGGGAAAGAGCTCTGTGCCGCCGCGATCCACCGCCTGTCGAAGCGCAAGGACAGGCCGTTCGTCGCCGTCAATTGCGCGGCGATCCCGCGCGATCTCCTCGAAAGCGAGTTGTTCGGCCATGTGAAGGGCGCGTTTACCGGGGCGGCCACCACCCGGCTGGGCGCTGCCCTGCAGGCGGATGGCGGCACGCTGTTCCTGGACGAAATCGGCGAGATGGACCCGGCGCTCCAGGCCAAGATGCTGCGGTTCCTCCAGACCGGGCAGGTTCAACGCCTCGGCGAGGACAAGCCGCGCCAGGCCGACGTCAGGGTCGTGTGCGCCACCAACCGCGATCCGCGCGCAGCCGTCGCGGAAGGGCGTTTTCGCGAGGATCTGTTTTACCGGCTGTATGTCATTCCCGTGCAGATGCCGCCCTTGCGGGAACGCGACGACGACGTATTGCTGCTGGCGCAGCACTTCCTGCAGGACTTCGCCCACCAGGACGGCAAGAAGTTCAGCCGCTTTTCACCCGAAGCCGAGGATGCGCTGCTGGCCTACGGCTGGCCGGGGAATGTGCGCGAATTGCAGAATGTCATCCGCAACGTGGTCGTGCTCAACGACGGGGAGACGGTCGAGGCTCCCATGCTGCCGGCCGGAATTGCGCGAAGCGGGACGGCAGGCCCGGCGAGGGTTCCGAGCGCCGCGCCGCCCGCGCAGGGATCGATCCTGCCGCTCGATGACGTGATCGATCGGGCGATCGCCAACGCCATCGCGCTGAACGAGGGCTCGATTCCCCGCGCAGCGGCGGCGCTGAAAGTAAGCCCGTCCACGATCTACCGGCGCCGCCAGGCCCGGGGCTGAGGGCGCCCCGGCCGGCGGTTAGAGCGAATGGCGAACCGGCGTCCGCTTCGCCTGAAAATGCGCTGGTGGCGCGCCGTCAGTGCGCGGCGCTTTCCTTCGCGGTAGCGCTCCTGACCCGATCGGCGATCCTGCTCACGGCCGCCTCGCATTGATTTGCAAAGCCGTTCGCCATGGATACTGCGGTCGCGTCGTCGGAGCCTTCGAGTTCGGTCGCCCGTTCGGCCACGTCGGCCGCGCCGAACTGACCGAACAAACCACTCAGGCGGTGCGCCGATTTACGGATGTCGTGGGCCGCGCCGGCGTGGATGGCGGTGCGGAGCTCGGCGATGAACGACCGGGCGTCGAACGTGAATTTCTGGAACAGGTATTCGAGTTTTTCCGCACCGAAATCGTTTTTCATCGCGAGAATGGCGTCCGGCTCCGCTTCCTCGGGGCGGGGCGCATCGTCCACGGATTGAGTGCTGAACAGGCCGTTGAGCAGTGAAACGAGGTCATCCTTGCGCAGCGGCTTGCGCAGAAAATCGTTCATGCCGGCGGCGAGCGCCTGCTCCCGGTCCGATGGCTGCGCGAAGGCGGTAAGCGCAACGATGGGAACGGCGCCGCGTTTGCCGGGCAGGCGCCGGATGATCCGGGTCGCCTCGTGGCCGTTCATGACCGGCATCTGGATATCCATCAGGATCAGGTCGAACATCTTTCTTTTGGCGAGATCGATGGCGGAAACGCCGTCAGGCGCGACCTGCACGTGGTGGCCGAGAGTCTCCAGTAAGGCGCGGATCACCAGCTGATTGGCCAGCACATCTTCGACGACCAGAACATCCAACCGCCGCACCGGCGCAGCCACGCGGCTGGCGGGAGCGGAGACTTCGTCCTTCTTCTCCGTGGGGGCGATGTCGAACGGCAATTCGCACCAGAACGTCGAGCCTTTCCCTGGCTCGCTGTCGGCCCCGATGCTTCCCTTCATCAACTGGGCGAGCCGCCGGCAGATCGCGAGGCCAAGTCCGGTGCCGCCGCCGTGCCCTTCGACCTGCTCGAACGGACGGAACAGCCGCTGCATCGCCTCCTTCGAAATGCCGCATCCGGTATCCTGGACGACGAACCGGACGCGCGCCTCGGTGTCGGAGCGGGAGGCCAGAAGTGCGCGGAGCGTAATTTCGCCGTCCTCGGTATGCTTGACGGCGTTGCTGAGGAAATTCAGCAGGATTTGCGTCAGCAGCACGGAATCGCCGATCAGCTTGACGGGAACGTCGGGCGCAATGCTGGACTTGACGGTGAGCCGGGATGCATTGGGCAGGCCGCGCGCCAGCGTCATGATCCCGTCGATGGCGGCGGCGAGATCGAACGGTTTGCGTGTGACCGTTCCGCGTTTTGCCTCCAGCCGCGTAAAGTCCAGGATGTCGTTGATCACGTTCAACAGATGATCGCCGGACTGATTGATCGTCTGCACGTATTGCCGCTGTTCCTTGTCGAGCTGCGTGTCGAGCAGCAGACCGGACATCCCGATCACGGCGTTCATCGGCGTGCGCAGCTCATGGCTCATGGTCGCCAGAAACTTCGACCGCGCCAGGGTGCTCGCCTCCGCGGCCTTTTGCGCTCTGGCGAGCGCGTTCTGGTACCAGAGCATGACGATGCAGACGAACGCGAACCACGCCGTCAGGCCGCTGGCGATGAGGATGGTCGCGGTCCGATGCTCCCGATGCGCCGCCAAAACCTCGCTGGTGGCGAGCCCGACCAGCACCAGAAGCGGAAAGTCGCGGGCGCCGCGATAGCTGAAGATGCGTTCGATTCCGTCGAGCGGGCTGACATTGGTGAACGAACCCGACGGCGAACGTGCGAAGGCTTCCAAGACCTTGCCTCCGACAGCGATCGATTTGCCGACCTGCGCCGTCTCGGCTCCCCGCACGCTGCGCGCCCGCACGACACCGTCGGTGCCGACCAGCGAGACGATGCCGCGTTCGCCTATGTCGATGGTGTCATAGAAGCGCGTCAGATACTCCGGATCGAAAGACACGACGGCGACCCCGCCGAAGCTCCCGTCCGGCATGGTGATGCGGCGGGTCATGTTGATCGAGGGCTTCCCGCTCACCCGTCCGATAATGGGCTTGCTGATGAAAAGCTGGTCGGTATGCCCCTGCGCGTGGACCTTGAAGTGCTCGCGATCGCTCAGATCGACCTTGGAGCCGGTCTGACCGAGATTGCTCGTCACCAGATGGCCATTCTTGTCGATGATCGCGACCTGGAATGCGAGGTCGCGCAATATGCCGCTGCTGCGTGCCCACTGATTGATGTCGAACCCGGTTGGATCGTGCGCATAGGCGTCGCGCATGTACAGCAGAACCTGGTCGACGGCCCGGACGGAGCGGATGATCTGCTCCTCGAAGGCGCGCGCCAGATTGGCGGTGCTGTGCTGGGCGGCATTGATCGCCTGGGTTTTCTCCGCGCTCAGATAGTAGAACGCCCCGAGCCATACGAGCAGCGTGACCGAAGCGCCGAGCGCAACCGTGGCATACGGCCCGACGCGTCTGAGCCAAACCGCGAGGCGGCTCGGCGTTGTTTCGGTGTCGTTACTCGATACTTCGGGCATCAGGTTTCGGGGCCTTTCGCAGGCTCGGACCGCTGCGCCGGCCGCGCCGGACATTGCCCCGGCGCCGGCGGCGCTTGTCCAATGATCTCCAAACCTTATGCCAAGTCGCGTCGCGTGGTATCCGTGAGCAATTACAGGTCCTTGGCTAGCTCGGACTAGCTCGGAAACGCTGCTTGGATTTGCAATTTGCAAAACGGGAATCGCAAATTGCGAAGCAATTGGCATCGCCGGGCGGTACTTCAGGCGCCGGGACGCAACGGGAACAAGGGTCGTGAACGCCGGACCTCGCATCGTCACGGTAACGCTGAACGCCTCGATCGATCAGACGGCGATCATTCCCAACTTCACGGCCGGTGAAGTTAACCGCGTCGCCCGGGAGCAATTGGATGCCGGCGGCAAGGGCGTGAACGTGGCGTCGTTTCTCGCCGATTTCGGCCACGCGGTCGCCGTGACCGGCGTGCTCGGCGCCGGCAACCAGGAACCTTTTCTCCGCCTGTTCGCGGACAAGAAATTGATCGATCGCTTCGTTCGCGTTCCCGGCCACACGCGGGTCAACATCAAGGTCGCCGACGACGCCCGCCACCAGGTCACCGACATCAACTTCC
>JAEULX010000050.1 GCA_016793685.1 Bradyrhizobiaceae bacterium | reverse complement strand
GGCGCGTCGGGGAGCTGGTGAGATGATCTCGCAGGCGGAAAAGACGCGCATCATCGAGGCGATCACCGTCGCGGAGGCGAAGACCGCCGGAGAGATTTTCTGCGTCATCGCCCATGCATCGAGCGGCTATTCGCTCGTGCCCATCGCCTGGGCGGCGCTGGTCGCGCTCGCCGCGCCGGCGCCCCTGATCTATCTGACGACCTGGCCGGCCGGACTGATCTATCTCGTGCAGCTTGCGGCATTCATCGTGAGCGCAGCGGTTTTTTCGCTGCCCGCCATCCGCTTCCGCGTTGTGCCGAACCAGGCGATGCGCGAACGCGCCCACGTCGAAGCGATGCGCCAATTTTTGGCGCAAGGCATGCACCTGACCGAGCATCGCACCGGGGTGCTCGTATTCGTGTCGGTCGCCGAGCACTACGCCGAGATCGTCGCCGACTCGGGCATCAATGCGAAGGTCGCGCCCGCAGTCTGGCAGGACGCGGTCAACGCCGCCGTCGCCGCGATCAGGGAGGGACGCATCGGCGATGGGCTCGTCGCCGCGGTCGAGCGCTGCGGGGCCGTGCTGGCCGAGCATTTTCCTCCCGGCGCAATCAACCGCGACGAGGTGCCCAACAAGGTGGTCGAGATGTAGCGGCAGCCTTGCCGCCGCAACCGCAGTCGGACGAAACGAACCGCGGGCGGGGAGGAGAGGAGGCAGGAGCGGAGGCGGGCGGGGGGTCCGCCGCGCCGCGCGGTCAGAAGTCGCCGTTGTCCCGCACGATCAGCGGCACGAAGCCGAATACGCCGGGCATGTCGGGATCGACGATGACGCGCACCGCATGCACTTGCGTCTCCCCCATCACCTGCAGCCGGAAAATATTCGGCACGAGCCGCATCTGGGTGTCGCGGAAGCCCGCCACCTCGAAGAAATGGTAGTCGCCGTGAACGACCAGCACGGGCTTGCCGAACGCCCGCGCCTCGCGATCGATCGCGTCGATGGTGGCGCGGAATCCCGACGCAGGCGGAATGTTGTTCGCCGTATCCTTGATGTCCCACAGATAGGCCTGGAAAATGAGCACGACCGCCCTTGCGTTCGCCTCCTTCGCCTTTTGGAAGCTGTCGGTCAGCCAGGCGAGATTGGCGCGGTTGCGCTCGAAATATTCCGCCGCCGCCTGCGGGTCGGTGGTTTCGAAGCCATTGTTCGAGCCCGGAATGTTGAGGGTGACGAACAGCACATCGTTCTTGGTGAACCGCGCATTTTCCACATAGGTCGAGAACGCCGGCAGGGTTCGCGCCTCGCTTTCGACGGCCATCGGCGCGCGTCCGAGGCTCTGCCCGGGACTGGCGAAGAACATCTGGCGCAGCTTGGCGAGCCGTTCGCGCGGGTTGAAGGGCGTTTCGCGGTTGCGGTGGCAATCGGTCCATTCATTGTCGCCGATCGCATAGACGAGCGGCTGATCGAATGTCTGAAACTGGTCGTAGACTTTCTGGAGGGCCTCGTCGGTGCATGCGCTCGAGCCGCTCTTGATGTCGCCGACATGGACGGAAAACGCCGGCTTCAGCTGGTTGACCGCGGCGATCAGCCGGTCGAACCGCGCATAGTCGTTGGGAATGCTGTACGGCATGTCGCCGAACGCGACGAAGGAAAAGGCGCGGTCGCCGCCGATCGCTTCCGCCGCCGTGCTCACCGGCGGATTGGACATCGCCACCATGAGGGCGAAGAGGGCCGCGCCGATGCCGCCCGATCGCATGGATAGTTGGCCCATACCGCCTCCCTGCCTCGCTCAGAATTCGGCGACCACGCGCAGCATCCGCTCGATGTCTTCCGGCCGCGACAGCCGATGGTCGCCATCCTTGACGAGAGTCAGCACGACATCATCCTGCGCGAGCCGGGCGACCAGATCGACGGCATGCTGCCACGGCACATCCGGGTCCTTCACGCCCTGCAGGACGCGAACGGGGCACCCGGCTTCGATCAGTCCGCCGAATAACAGATGATTGCGTCCCTCGTCGATCAGCCGCCGGTAAATGCGCAAAGGCGCTTCGCCATATTGCGATGGCTTGACCCACACGCCCTTGGTTTCCAGATCATGCCGCACGGCCGGCGGGCACCGTTTCCACACCAGTTCTTCCGTGAAATCGACCGCCGGAGCGATCAGCACCAGCCCGGTGATCGGCGCCGCGCGGCCTGTCGCGTGACAACGCACCAACTCGCGGATGAGCAGCAGCGCGAGCCATCCGCCCATCGAGGAGCCGACGACGATCTGCGGACCATGGCAGTGGGTGGTGAAAACCGCGACGGTCTCTTCCAACCAGGAGCCTATGGTGCCCGCGTCGAAGTCCCCGCTCGATTCGCCGTGGCCGGAATAGTCGAACCTCAGCAGGGCGCGTCCATGCGCCGCCGCCCAGTCATCGAGCGCCTGCGCCTTGGTGCCTTTCATGTCGGACGAAAAGCCGCCGAGCCAGACGAGGCCTGGACCTTTGCCCTCGCGCCGCCGGATCGCGATCCTGCGCTCGCTCGACCCGGCGCCCACGGTCATGAACGACACATCAGGTTCCATACGCTCAAGCCTTAAGAATCAAACGGTTGTGGGGCGGCAGCGCCGCAGGGAACGGCCTCGCCGCGCGCGCCGTGGCTTATGCAACGAAGGGGCATCCGCTCCGGTCTTGTTGGCGATGCGCGAATCGCGCCCGTGAGGGCGGCAATATTGCTGGCTCGGCGCGCGCGGTCCATCCTGATTTGTCAACCGGCCGATCTCCCCAGCCGTCGCGGATAAACCCTGAGCGCCGTTGACTTGCCGCGGTTTTATCCCAATTCTAGCGCGTCCGTCGTGTATGCGAGCCGTGCCGTGCCGCGTGAACCCGTGAGATTGCCTGCTTCGGCCCGTTTACGACGGTCGATGCAACGACAGAGGAGAGCAGAGCCATTCGTCGCCCGATGAAAGCTGCGCCCCCCGTCCAGAAGGACGGGCCGCGCGTGAACGAGGAGATCCGAGTCCGCGAAGTTCATTTGATCGATAAGGACGGCGCCAACCGCGGCACCGTCACGGCTGCGGAGGCGGTACGGCTTGCCCAGGAGGCGGGCCTCGACCTGGTGGAGATCGCTCCGAACGCGAATCCGCCGGTCTGCAAGCTGATGGACTTTGGCAAATTCAAATACCAGGAGCAGAAAAAAGCGGCCGAGGCGCGCAAGAAGCAGAAGGTGGTCGAGGTCAAGGAAATCAAGTTCCGGCCGATGATCGACGACCACGACTACGACGTGAAATTGCGCTCGATGGTGCGTTTTTTCGAAGAAGGCGACAAAGTCAAGGTGACGCTGCGATTCCGCGGTCGCGAAATGGCGCACCAGGAGCTGGGGATGCAGCTGCTCAACCGGGTCAAGGAAGACGCCGGCAAGCTCGCCAAGGTCGAACAGGAGCCCCGGATGGAAGGGCGGCAGATGGTCATGGTGCTGGCCCCCCGCTGAGGTTCGCCGCGGCGGGCGGGGGCGGGCGCCGATTCCAGGGAATTCGCCCAGAATTCCGAAGGTTGCCATTTTCCCCCGGCTCTGCGATAAACCCGGCCTTCCGCCGCCCGGCTGAACAAGGGCTGCCGTGGCGGCGGCGCTGCTCGCCAGCAATTGCGCTCATCACGAGCATTTCGACCGCGCCGCCGGAACCGCCGGGTTCCGGATGGATGGACGGTTTCAGGAGAAGAGCAAAATGCCCAAGATCAAGACCAAGTCGGGCGCGAAAAAGCGCTTCAAGGTCACTGGCGCCGGCAAGGTGCTGTTTGCCCAGTCGGGCAAGCGCCACGGCATGATCAAGCGATCGACCAAGCAGATCCGCGAGCATCGCGGCACCAAGGTCATGTTCAAGACCGACGGCGATCGGATCAAGAAGTACTGGCTGCCGAACGGCTGATCGCCTTAGCGGCCGCGCGCTTGCGCGCGACTTTGCCAGCTTACCTGTAGCAAGCTTTTTCGAGGAGATCGGCCATGGCCCGCGTCAAACGGGGCGTCACCGCCCATGCGAAACACAAGAAGGTTTTCAAAGCCGCCAAGGGCTATTACGGCCGGCGCAAGAACACCATTCGCGTCGCCAAGCAGGCGGTCGAGAAGGCGAACCAGTACGCCTTCCGCGACCGCAAGGCCAAGAAGCGCACCTTCCGCGCCCTGTGGATTCAGCGGCTCAACGCGGCGGTGCGTCCCTTCGGCCTTCCCTACAGCCGGTTCATCGACGGGCTCGCCAAGGCCGGGATCGAGATCGACCGCAAGGTGCTGTCCGACCTCGCCATCCGCGAGCCGGCGGCGTTCCAGGCGATCGTCGAGAAGGCGAAGGCGGCGCTGCCGGCTTAGCGGAGGGCTGAAGGCGCCGCCGCCCGCCGCGCCTTCCCTGTTGCGGAGCGACCGATGATCGACGGCGCCTATGCGCGGCTCATGGCCCGCTACAATCGCTGGCAGAACGAGAATCTCTATGGCGTCGCCGCGCAGCTTTCCGACGACGAGCGCAGGCGTGAACGCGGCGCCTTCTTCGGATCGGTTCACAAGACGCTCAACCACCTTCTGTGGGCCGACCGCATGTGGATGAGCCGGTTTTCCGATCGGCCGCGGCCGCCGGGCGGGCTGTCCGAATCCGTTATGCTCTGTCCCGAATGGGCGGCGCTGGCGCGCGAGCGGACGGCGATGGATGCGACGATCATCGATTGGGCGGACACGCTCGACGATGCTTGGCTTACGGGTGACCTGACCTGGTTTTCCGGCGCGGCTAATCGTGAGTTTTCCAAGCCGCGCTGGGGGCTGGTCGCGCACTTCTTCAATCATCAGACCCATCATCGTGGTCAGGTGCATGCGATGCTGACGCAGGCCGGCGGCAAGCCGGGCGATACCGATCTGATGCTCATGCCGGAGTGATTCGGTGGCCGAATTCGACGCGCTTGAACAAACCATCTCTGCGGACATTGCCGGCGCTGCCGACGAGGCGGCGCTCGAAGCGGTGCGCGTTTCCGCGCTCGGCAAGAAGGGCTCGGTCTCCGCGCTGCTGGCGACGCTCGGCAAGATGACGCCGGAACAGCGCAAGGCGATGGGGCCGGCGATCAACGGACTGAAGGAGCGCGTGACCGCGGCGCTCGCCGCGCGCCGCCAGGCGCTGAAGGATTTGGCGCTCGACCAGCGGCTCAACACGGAAACGGTCGACGTGACGCTGCCGCTGCCGGACAGCCCGGCGGAGCAGGGCCGCATTCACCCGATCACCCAGGTTGTCGACGAGTTGACCGCGATCTTTGCCGACATGGGCTTTGCCATCGCCGAAGGGCCGGATATCGAGACCGACGATTACAACTTCACCAAGCTGAATTTTCCCGAAGGCCACGCCGCCCGGGACATGCACGACACGTTCTTCTTCCCGGAGAAGCCGGACGGCTCGCGCATGCTGTTGCGCACCCACACCTCGCCGGTGCAGGTGCGCACCATGTTGAGCCAGAAGCCGCCGATCCGCATCGTCTGCCCGGGCCGCACCTACCGCTGCGACAGCGACCAGACGCACACGCCGATGTTCCACCAGGTCGAGGGTCTGGTCATCGACAAGGGCTCGCATCTCGGCCACCTGAAATGGATTCTGGCGGAGTTCTGCAAGGCGTTCTTCGAGGTGGACGACGTGAAGATGCGGTTCCGGCCGTCGTTCTTCCCGTTCACCGAGCCCTCGCTCGAGGTCGACATCCAGTGCCGGCGCGACAAGGGCGAGATCAGGTTCGGGGAGGGCGAGGATTGGCTGGAAATCCTCGGCTGCGGGATGGTGCACCCCAACGTGCTCAGGAATTGCGGGCTTGATCCCGACGAGTACCAGGGCTTTGCCTGGGGCATGGGGATCGACCGCATCGCCATGCTCAAATACGGCATGCCCGACCTGCGCGCCTTCTTCGAGGCCGACGTGCGCTGGCTGTCCTATTACGGCTTCCGCCCGCTCGACTTCCCCACGCTGGCCGGGGGGCTGAGCGGATGAAATTCACCCTTGCCTGGCTGAAAGAGCATCTCGACACCGGCGCGCCGCTCAAGCACGCGCTGAGCGTCATTTCGCCTCCCCCCTTGAGGGGGAGGCCGGTTCGCAGCGGAAGTCGGCTGTTGCCGACTTCCGCATTCGAAGATGCCGATCTCGGGTTTACCCGAGATCGGTGGCGAACCGGGAGGGGGGTATGAGCACTGCGCATCGTCCAGTGTCCGGCCTGCAGCGCGGGCGCGCAAAATCGCTCAGGCGCGAAATGACGGATGCTGAACGCAAACTGTGGATGGCGCTCCGTGGCCATCGTTTCCAAGGTTTGTCGTTCCGTCGCCAAGCTCCCATCGGACCGTTCATCGCCGACTTCGTCTGTCACCGCCGCCGGCTGATCATTGAGATTGATGGCGGTCAACATGCAACGAAGCCGGCACACGATCTCCGACGCGATACGTGGCTCGCATCGAATGGCTACCGCGTCCTCCGGTTCTGGAATTCGGACGTGCTGCGAAATA
>JAEULX010000042.1 GCA_016793685.1 Bradyrhizobiaceae bacterium | reverse complement strand
TCCAGCTCCGCCCCGGGACACCCGCACCGCCTTCGTGCGACCGAGGACGGCGCACCACTGCGGCTTCTCCTTATGGGCAATAACCGGCTTCAACGCCGACAGGGAAAAAGTGGATCGGTCACGCGGCGAGAGGCCAGGCCGGCAATGCCGTGGAAGCGCGAGGGGTTACTTGACGATGACCACCTGGATCGAAGCGCTTCGATTCGCCGCTTGTTTCAGCACCGATCGTACGGCAAGCCCCGCTCGTCGCTCGAGAGGGTCTCCCGACGGGCCGCGTTTCGTATCCGCGAGGACGATCAAGTCGCAGCCTTCCTCCTCGGCGCATGTCACGATGGCGGTCCCCAGGTCGCCGACGGCAATCCGTTGCCGATGCACGATGCCGACGTGATCGAGGCGATGCGCGGCGCTTCGCAAGGCGACCGGTTCGCAATCTCGCCAGACCTCGCTGGAATTGAGGTCGCCGCGCGTTTCGCCGCGCTTTTCCGATGGCCGAACATAGAGAAGGACGGCGTCAACCGGCGCGCGGCAACCGGCATGGCTGATGACGTAGTCAAGCGCGCGGCACGTCTGCTCGGTGTCGTCGATAACGACGAGCACCCGCTTCAGGCGGACGTCCAGGTCGTTCGGGAGGGAGTGCGCCGGCCGCCGTCTCTCTTCAAGCAGCGTATCCATGGCGCCGATTGCCTTTTTTATTCTAGCGGCGCAACGCCGCGAGGGGCCGCCTCGATCCGTTCAATCTGTCAAGCGGACCAACAGCACAGGCCAATTGCGAATGTGGTTTCAGCGCGCACTGCGGGCTGAAAGCTGGTCACGAGGCAGCTTCCGTCATTCTGGTGGAGGGGAAAAGGACGGCGGCGGCCCCGTGACCAAATGGTTGCGCAATTACCGCATGTTTCGATAGTTTTTTCGCCGTCACCGTAAGCGTCGGACCGGCCCCGGGCAATTCGGTAAGAGCGCCTCCGGATGACGCCCCCCGTAGTGTGCCCGGAGTAGATATACGGAGGCCCGATACCGCCGAAAGGCGACTAGAACGGCCACGGCGGGATCGAGGAGAAGGGCGCGGTGCTGGCACGTTTGCAGTCACGACCTTACGCGGTCATCGCGCTTGGCTTCATCGCAAGCTATGTGGCGCTCGATTGGCTCAGCTATGTCGAGCCCTTTTCGCCTGCCGGCATTACGCCGTGGAGCCCGTCGACCGGATTGAGCGTGGCGCTCATCCTGCTGTTCGGCTACCGCTACATTCCTTGTCTGGTCCTGTCGGTGGCTGCGGCAGACGGCCTGGTTCGCGGGTTTCCCTTGCCGCCGGGCTTGGAGATTCTCACAGGCGTCGTCATCGCGGGCGGATATGGCGGCATGTGCCTGATCCTGCTCGGCCCGCTCCGCTTCGATCCAAAGCTCGAGACGAAGCGCGATCTTTTCCTGCTGCTCGCCGCCGCGGTCGGGGCCTCCGCCTTCGTCGCCTCCTGCTATGTGGCGTTGATCGTTGCCGCCGGCATGATCGACAGCGCGCAATTCGGTCCCGCGATGCTGCGGTATTGGGTCGGCGACATGATCGGCATCACCATTCTGACGCCGTTCCTACTGGTCCTCATGACGCGTCCCCGATTGCCCAAGCCGGCGTTTGAAATGCTTCTGCCCCTGGCGCTCCTGGCCACCGCCCTGTGGCTGGTGTTCGGCTTCGTCGGGGCTTATCGCTTCCAGTTGTTCTATCTGCTGTTTCTGCCGGTGGTGTGGACCGCCGTCCGGTTCGGTCTGGAAGGCGTGACCTGGGCGCTGCTGATCAGCCAGGTCAGCCTGATCATCCTCATCCAGTTGTCCGGACAAAGCACCTGGAACCTGACCGCCTATCAAGCCCTGATGGTCGTTCTTTCGGTGACCGGACTCGCCATCGGGGCGCTCGTGTCGGAGCAGCAGCGGACCGAGACGCAGCTGCGCATGCACCAGGAAGCCATTGCGCGCATTTCGCGCCTCAGCAGCATGGGCGAGTTCGCCGCCGCGCTCGCCCATGAGATCAACCAGCCCCTGACGGCGATCGGGAATTATGTGCGCCTCATCAGGAGCGCCGCCGTCATGGAGCCTCCCGACAATGCGCGCGTCGCGGAAGCGGCCGGAAAAGCTGCGGAGCAAGTCCATCGCGCCGCAGAGGTCGTGCGCCGCCTTCGCGAATTCATACGCCTGGGCCGCAGCGGCACCGGGCCAAACCCTGTGCCGCAGCTCATGGAGGACGCCGCCTCGCTCTGTCGCACGGAATACGACCGCCACGGCGTGAAGCTCGGCATTCAGTTCGACCGTGACCTTCCGAACGTGCTCTGCGATTCACTGCAGGTGCAGCAGGTCATCGTCAATCTGCTCCGCAACTCGCTGGAGTCGATCACCGAGGCGGGCCGGCGCGACGGCAAGGTCACGATCGAAGCCGAACGCCAGGGGGACAAGCAAGTCATGCTGCGGGTGCGCGACAATGGTCCCGGATTTGACCGCGCTCTGCTCGGAAAGCAGATTACTCCCTTCACGACGACCAAGCCTGAAGGGATGGGCCTGGGGCTTTCGCTGAGCCGCTCCATCATCGAGTCCCACGGCGGCCGCCTGACGATCGGCGGCGACACCAGCGGCGCAGAAATCACCTTCACGCTGCCGACGGCCGCAAGGAAATACGAGGTCGCCCGATGACGGTTGCTCTTGTCGATGATGACGAAGCGGTTCTCGACTCGCTGCGCATGGCGCTCGAAAGCCGAAGCATCGCCGTGCGGTGCTTCACGAGCGCAGAGGCGTTCATGGAATCGCTCGACGAGTTGCGGCCGCGATGCGTGGTATCGGACGTGCGCATGCCGGGCTGGTCGGGCATCGAATTGCAGCAGGCGCTGAAGGCGCGCGACGCGACGTTGCCTTTGATTCTCATCACGGGCCACGGCGACATCCCGATGGCGGTCAACGCCATCAAGGAGGGCGCATTCGACTTCATCGAAAAGCCGTTCGATTACGAGCGGCTGATCGACAGCATCATGAAGGCGATCGAATACGGCGACCGCGCCCACAGCGCACAGGCGCAGCTTGTCGATCTCGCGCAGCGTGTCGGTGAACTGTCGGAGCGGCAGCGCGAGGTCATGGACCGTGTGGTCGAAGGCCTCTCCAACAAGGAGATCGCGCAAGCTCTCGGGATCAGCCCGCGCACGGTGGAGAATTACCGCGCCTGGGTCATGGAAAAAATGGGTGCGACCAACCTTGCCGACCTCGTGCGAAAAGTCCTTTTGCTGAACAGTCACGCCCGCTGAATAGTCCATCGTCGCCGGAGCCGTGGCAGGCCCGCATTTCAATTCGTGCATTTATTCGGCGCATCACGCGGAGCCCGATCGCTCACACGCGCCTATCAGACCGCAGGATCGATCCAGATGCGGCGGCGGCGATTCATGACTGGCCAGCGCCTGCCTGCGCGCCTATGGTCCGATCCAACGACTGCACGTGGCGTGGGCCGATAAGCTGCAATCGTCAGGAACGCAATGATGCTGTTGGGATTACCCGCCACGGGTTCTTGGACGGTCTTCCTCGACATCGACGGAACGCTGTTGGACATCGCGGCGACCCCGCATGCCGTGCGGGTGCCCGAAGGTCTCGTCGTCACGCTGATGCAGTTGCGCGAAAGCTTGGACGATGCGCTCGCCTTCGTCAGCGGTCGAACCCTCGATGATATCGACCAGTTGTTCGAGCCAATGCGGGTCCCCGTCGCCGCCGAGCACGGCGCCATCGTTCGGCTTCCGGATGGGCGCGTCGAAGAAACCGACGT
>JAEULX010000092.1 GCA_016793685.1 Bradyrhizobiaceae bacterium | reverse complement strand
GCTCCACTGCTCCGGCCCCATGACAAGTCCTTGCGGATCGAGCCAGGTCGCGTCGCAGACGCCGAGTTCTTCGTTCCATTCCCCGGTGAAGAATCGGGAACGCCGCAGCACGGCGTAACCCTGTCGCAACTCGGTCAGGCGCTGCACGAATTGGACCAGCTCGGTGCCGTCCTCGTCCCAATCCCAATTGACCCAGCTGACTTCGGTGTCCTGGCAGTAGGCGTTGTTGTTGCCGCCTTGCGTTCGCCCGAACTCGTCGCCGGCGGTGAGCATCGGCGTGCCTTGCGAGAGCAGCAGCGTTGCGAGGAAGTTCTTCTTCTGCCGCTGGCGCAACGCGCGGATATCGGGATTGTCGGTCGGCCCTTCGGCGCCGTGATTCCAACTGTAATTGGCGTTATGGCCGTCGCGATTGTCCTCGCCATTCGCTTCGTTGTGCTTGTCGTTGTAGCTGACGACGTCGTTCAGCGTAAAACCGTCATGGGCGGTGACGAAGTTCACGCTCGCCCACGGCTTGCGGCCGCGCCGGTTGAAGATGTCGCCGGACGCGGTCAGGCGGGCGCCGAACGGCGCGAGAAGGCCTTCGTCGCCCTTCCAGAACCGGCGCACGACGTCGCGATACTGGTCGTTCCATTCCGCCCAGCCGGGCGGGAAGCCGCCGACCTGATAGCCGCCGGGTCCGCAGTCCCACGGCTCGGCGATCAGCTTGACCGAGGACAGCACCGGATCCTGGCGACAGGAATCGAGGAAGCCGCCGCCTTCGTCGAAACCGTAAGGCTCGCGCCCGAGAATGGTGCCGAGATCGAAGCGGAAGCCGTCGACATGCATTTCCTCGACCCAGTAGCGCAGGCTGTCGGTGACCATCTGCAGGACGCGCTGGTGGGAGAGATTGAGGGTGTTGCCGGTGCCGGTGTCGTTGATGTAGTAGCGCTTCTGGTCGGGCAGCAGCCGATAATACGACGCGTTGTCGATGCCCTTGAAGGAGAGCGTCGGGCCGCGCTCGTTGCCCTCCGCGGTGTGATTGTAGACGACGTCGAGAATGACCTCGATGCCGGCGTCGTGCAGGCGCGCGACCATCTCCTTGAATTCTGAAAACGCGAAGTCCGGCACGCTCGCGTAGCGGCGCGCCGGCGCGAAAAAGCTGATCGTGTTGTAGCCCCAGTAATTGACCAGCCCCTTGTCGAGCAAATAGGGGTCGTCGACGAAGGTGTGTATCGGCAGCAACTCGACCGTCGTGACGCCGAGCTGCCGCAGATAGTCCACGACGGTGGGATGGCCGAGCCCGCGGAATGTGCCGCGCACCGGCTCCGGCACGTCCGGATGCAGCTTGGTGAACCCGCGCGCATGAAGCTCATAGATGATGGTGCGGTCCCACGGCACTTTCGGCGCGCGGACCTGCCCCCAGGTGAAGGCCGGATCGACCACCCGGCACTTCATCATCAAGGGCGCCGAGTCGCGGTCATCGAAAGTGCGATCGTCGGAGCTCTCGAGCTTGTAGCCGAACAGCTCGGGCCCGAATTTGAGCTTGCCGACCACCGCCTTGGCGTAAGGATCAAGCACCAGCTTGTTCGGATTGTAGCGGTAGCCCTTGTCGGGTTCGTAGGGGCCGTGCACCCGATAGCCGTAGATCGTGCCGGGGCGGGCATCGGGAACGAAGCCGTGCCAGACCTCGTCGGTGTATTCGGGCAGCTCGATGCGTTCGATTTCCTTTTCGCCGGCATCGTCGAACAGGCAGAGCTCGACCTTGGTGCCCGTAGCGGTGAACAGCGCGAAGTTCACGCCCAGGCCGGTCCATGTTGCCCCCAGGGGATTCGGCGATCCCTCCCGCAGCCGCGGCCTTTTCGTTTCGCGAATCCGACTCTTTCCGTTCCCCGCGCGCGGTGGAACGAGTCTCACTTGCTCCGTCATGGAAGGCCCCTGGATGCCGAAAGGTAGGTGGATGGGTCAAACAACATTTAACCCCGCACGAGAAACAAAGTTCCAGATTGTGCAGTTGCAGCAGAACGAAAAGCCGTCTCGGGCACCTTTCGCTTGTTAGGACGTTATATTGCGTCCGGCGCTTTGCCGGCAGGAGACGGTTTTATGTCAGACAATGAGAGGCGACAGGGTCAGGTGCGGGTTTCGGCTGCCGACCTGCCGTCGCTTGCCGGGCTCCTTACCCTGGCGGTCAGCGTCGTCACCATTGCCGCGCTCTATTTGGCGCGCGACCTTCTCATTCCGCTCACGCTCGCAGTGTTGCTGAGCTTCGTGCTGGCGCCGCTCGTGCGGCTGTTGCGGCGGGCGCGGCTGCCCTGGCCGCCCGCCGTCCTGATCGCGGTGCTGCTGGCCCTGGCGGTCCTGCTGGCGGTCGGCGGCGTCATCGGCGCCCAGATCGCGGGTCTCGCCGACGATCTCCCGCGCTACGAAACGACGATTCGCAAAAAAATAGATACGGTCCAGGAGCTTACGATCGGACGGGTCAACCGCTTCCTGGCGCGTATCGACGAATTGCGAGGCAGCAAGAGCGCCCTGGGAGGGTCCTCCTCCATTTCCGGCGGCGGGGAACAGTCATCGGGAGAAGGTGGCTCGTCCGACGCTGCTTCCCCGGATGGCGACGCCGCTGCAGCCTCCTCTAAGACAGCTCCGACGACGATCCTGGAAAAATTCCTCTCGCCCGTGCTCAGCCCGCTCGCCACGCTCGGCATCGTGCTGGTGATCACGCTGTTCATCTTGCTGCAACGGGACGATCTGCGCGACCGCTTCATCCGCCTGGTCGGCGCGCGCGATCTGCATCGCACCACGGTCGCCCTCGACGAGGCGGTCAAGCGGCTGAGCAAGTATTTCCTCGCCCAGCTCGCGCTCAACACCGCCTTCGGGGTGGTCATCGCGGTCGGGCTGTATTTCATCGGTCTGCCGAGCCCGGTCCTGTGGGGCGTCGTCGCCGGGCTGTGTCGCTTTATCCCCTACATCGGCGCGTGGATCGCCGCCGCGTTCCCGCTGGTCCTCGCCGCCGCCGTTGATCCGAGCTGGTCGACGGCGGCCTGGACGCTCGCGCTGTTCGTGGTCGCCGAACCGGTCATGGGACAGGTCATCGAGCCGGTTGTTTACGGGCACTCGACCGGGCTGAGCCCCGTGTCCGTGGTCGTCGCCACCATCTTCTGGACGTGGCTGTGGGGCCCGATCGGGCTGATCCTCGCCACCCCGCTCACGCTGTGCCTGGTGGTTCTCGGCCGGCACGTCGACCGGCTGGAATTTCTCGACGTGCTTCTCGGCGACCGGCCAGCGCTCAGTCCGATCGAGAGCTTCTATCAGCGCATGCTCGCCGGCGATCCAGACGAGGCGCAGGACCAGGCCGAACTGCTGCTGCGCACGCGGGCGCTCTCGGCCTATTACGACGATATCGCGCTGAAGGGGCTCAAGCTTGCGGCGGAGGACGCATCGCGCGAGGCGATCAGCATGGCCCAGCTTCTGAGCATCCGCGATGCGGCGCAGGAGCTGGTCGACGAACTCGACGAGTACGACGACGCTCAGCCCGCCGCCGCCGAACCGCCGGCGGAGCCGGTGTCTTCCGCTCCGGCGGCTTCGGACGCAACGGCGCCGCCGGAGGGTCATGCGGGGGACGGGCGTCGCATCGGGACGGTTCTCTGCGTGCCGGGAGTAAGTCCGCTCGACGAGGCGGCGAGCGCGATGCTGGCGCAGTTGCTGGCCAAGCACGGCCTCGCGGCGCAGCGGCTGGCCGGCGATCGGTCGTCGCGGACGGCCATTGCAGCGCTTTCACCAACGGACATCGCGGTCGTGTGCATATCCGCCCTGGAAACGGGCCGCAGCCACGCGCGGCTCCGGCTCCTGGTCCGGCGCCTGCGCCGGCGCCTGCCCGGCGCCCAGATCATGATCGGCCTGTGGGCGCAAAGCGAGAACGGCGCGCAGGCTGCGGACATGGTGGGGGAGGTGGGGGCGGACCGGTGCGTCGTCTCGCTCGCACAGGCGGTGCGGGTCTGTCTCGACGCAACGGCGTCCGCAGCGACGGATTTGGCGGAAAAGGATTTGGGAGAGGCGGCCGTGGTCGGGGCGGCCACGCCCCCGCTCCGCATCAAGACCGCCGGCGCAGGGGCAGGCTAGGCCTCCGCGAGGAAACCGCAGCGAATCCCGGCCGAATGAACGGAAATTCGCGGTCGTGTGCTAGTTCAGCTTGGTCCGCAGTT
>JAEULX010000253.1 GCA_016793685.1 Bradyrhizobiaceae bacterium | reverse complement strand
TAATGGTTAGCATAAAACAGAAGTATGCACCCGCCGCGGATGCGGTTATCCGTGGGGGATGGTTCATGCCAGGGAGGAAAACGCATGAGCGGAATACAGACTGCCCTTCATAAAATAGCAGCGGAGCGATTTAAGCTCGCGCTGATCCTTTCAGTCTTGATGCTCATATTTTATTTCGGCTTCATTTTGCTCGTCGCCTTTGACAAACCGCTGCTCGGAACAATCCTCTCGCCAGGGCTGAGCCTCGGCATTTTGCTGGGCGCTCTCGTGATCGTCTCCGCCTGGGTCCTTTGCCTGATCTATGTGCAGTGGGCCAACAACCACTACGACAAGGTCGTCGCTGAGGCGGTGGCGCAACTGGGGAGGAAGTGATGAGCGAATCCTGGTTGGCAATCGTCTTCTTCTTCATCTTCATCACCGCAACGCTCTTCATCACCTACTGGGCGGCGCGGAAAACCAAGACGACGGCGCACTTCTATGCGGCGGGCGGCGGCATCACCGGCTTTCAGAACGGATTGGCGCTCGCCGGCGACTATATGAGCGCCGCAAGCTTCCTCGGCATCGCCGGTCTCGTCGCGCTCAACGGCTTTGACGGGCTGATCTACTCGACCGGCTGGCTGGTCGGTTGGCCGATCATCCTGTTCCTCATTGCCGAACCGCTGCGCAATCTCGGCAAGTACACCTTCGCCGACGTCGTCGCCTATCGGCTGCAACAGAAGCCGGTGCGCATCGCCGCGGTGATCGGCACGCTGGTGGTCGTGCTCACTTACCTGATCGGCCAGATGGTCGGCGCCGGCACACTGATCAAGCTGCTGTTCGGCCTTGATTACGTGGTCGCGGTGGTCATCGTCGGCGCGGTGATGATGACCTACGTCCTGTTCGGCGGCATGATCGCGACGACCTGGGTGCAGATCATCAAGGCCTGCCTCCTGCTTGGCGGCGCCGTCCTGATGGCGATCTGGGTGCTCTCGAAGTTCAACTTCAACCCAACATCCTTGTTCGCCAAAGCGGCCGAGATCAACGGCAAGGGCGTGCTCGAGCCCGGAACGAAAGTCGTTACCGGCGCCTGGGACGCAGTGTCCCTCGGTCTCGCGCTCATGTTCGGAACCGCCGGCCTGCCGCACATCCTGATGCGGTTCTACACGGTCCCGGATGCGACGCAGGCGCGCAAGTCGGTGGTGTGGGCCACGATCTGGATCGGCCTCTTCTATCTGATCACCTTCATCCTCGGCTTCGGCTCGATGGTGCTGGTCGGCAAAGAGGGCATCCTCGCGGCTGGCGGCGGCGGCAACATGGCGGCGCCCCTGCTCGCCAAGGCGCTCGGCGGCCCGCTTCTGTTCGGCTTCATCTGCGCCGTCGCGTTCGCGACCATCCTTGCGGTGGTGGCGGGCTTGACGCTGTCCGGAGCCGCGGCGCTGTCGCATGACCTGTGGGTCAGCACCATCAAGGGCGGCCATGCCTCGGAAGAAGAGCAGCTCAAGGTCGCCCGTATCGCGTCGATCATCCTCGGCATCTGCGCGATCCTGCTCGGCATCGCGTTCCAGGGGCAGAACGTCGCCTACATGGTGGGTCTGACCTTCTCGATCGCGGCATCGGCCAACTTCCCGGCGCTGATGCTCGCGATCTTCTGGAGGCGGCTGACGACCGCAGGCGCCGTCTGCAGCATCCTGTTCGGCGCGATCGGAACCGTGGTTCTGATCTATCTCGGCCCGACGGTTCAGCTCGACCTGTTGAAGAACATGGACGCGCCGAATCAGTGGTGGTTCTTCCCGCTCAAGAATCCGTGCCTGTTCACCATGACCGGCGCGTTCTTGGTCGGCATCGTCGTGTCGCTGATCAAGCCGGAGCGGGCCTCGGAAGAGGGCTTCGCCGAGATGGAGCAGCGCGCGACGCTCGGCGTGATCACGAAAGCACAGCCGGCCGAGTGATCGGCGGGCGCATGCCGCGGCCGACGCTGCGGCAGGCCAGTGCATAACGCCTGAAAGGACGCCGCCGCGCTCACAGCCGGCGGCGTCTTTGTTTCTGCTCGATATCGGGTCGATGCGGGACGCGTCCCGTGAGAAAAATGGTATTGCTCGGTTGTGCAAATGACCTATCGTCCGGCATTTAGTGTAGCCGGCGCGCAGAGGGCTAATTTGAGCCGTCCACGCAAGCGGCCTGACCGGCGAATGACTGAGAGGACTTCGTGCGCGCGAACGCAGCTTTGATCGAAGCGATCGGGCGGGACCCGCATTTCCAGACGCTCGTCCGCCGGAGGACGCGTTTTGCCTTGGCGCTCACCGCCCTGACGCTGATCATTTATTTCGGCTATATCGCGATCGTCGCCTTCGCCCCGCAATGGCTGGGCGTGCCCATCGGCGGCGGGATGACCCTCGGCATCCCGATCGGCCTCCTGGTGATCATCGCCGCTTTCGTCCTCACCGCCCTCTACGTCCACCGCGCCAACACCCAATACGACGCGCTCACGCGGCAGATCCTCGAGGAAATCAAATAATGTCGCTCTTGCGCTCCGGCATCGCCTTCGCCGCCGTCATCCTGCTCGCGGGCGCGAGCTGCGCCACGGCCGCCGAAGCCGAGGCCGGCGCACACGCGGCGAATAGATCGGCGATCGTCATGTTCCTGGTGTTTGCCGCGGGAACGCTGCTGATCACCTACTGGGCGGCCAACCGCACCCGGTCCGCCGCCGACTTCTATGCGGCCGGGGCCGGAATTTCCGGCGCGCAGAACGGGCTCGCCATGGCCGGCGACTACATGTCGGCCGCATCGTTTCTCGGTATATCCGGCCTCGTCTTCGCCAGCGGCTATGACGGCCTCGTCTATTCGGTCGGCTGGCTGGTCGGCTGGCCGATCATCATGTTCCTGATCGCCGAGCGGCTGCGCAATCTCGGCCGCTACACCTTCGCCGATGTGGTGTCGTTCCGTCTCGAGCCGGTCTCGATCCGCACGCTGTCGGCCCTGGGCACGCTCACGGTGGTGGCATTCTATCTGATCGCGCAGATGGTCGGCGCCGGCAAGCTGATCGAGCTTCTGTTCGGCCTGCCTTACCTCTATGCGGTGATGATCGTCGGCACGTTGATGATCTTCTATGTCGCACTGGGCGGCATGCTGGCCACCACCTGGGTGCAGATCATCAAGTCCTGTCTCCTGCTCGGCGGCGCCACCGTGCTTGCGTTCCTGGTGCTCGTCAAATTCGGCTTCTCGCCGGCGGCGCTGTTCAAGGCCGCGATCGCCGAGCATCCGAAGGGCGCCGCGATCATGCGGCCCGGCACGCTCCTTTCCGATCCGATTTCGGCGGTCTCCCTCGGCCTCGCATTGATGTTCGGCACCGCAGGATTGCCGCACGTCCTCATGCGCTTCTATACCGTGGCCGACGCCAAGGCCGCGCGCAAATCCGTGCTCTACGCCACCGGCTTCATCGGCTATTTCTACGTCCTGACCTTCATCATCGGCTTCGGCGCCATCGCCTTCCTGATGAACGACCCCGCCAACTATCACGTCGGGCCCAACGGCGCCTACGACAAGGTCACCGGCTTGATCGGCGGCACCAACATGGCGGCGATCCAGCTCGCCAACGCCGCCGGCGGGTCCCTCTTCCTCGGTTTCTTCTCCGCTGTCGCCTTTGCGACGATTCTGGCGGTCGTCTCCGGCTTGACGTTGGCGGGCGCCTCGGCGGTGAGCCACGACCTCTACCTGTCGGTGATCGCCAAAGGCAAAATATCGGAGGACAAGGAAGTGCGGGTCTCCAAAATCGCGGCTGTGGCGATCGGCGTGCTCGCGGTCTATCTCGGTTTCATCTTTGAAAACCAGAACGTCGCCTTCATGGTGGGCCTCGCCTTTGCGATTGCGGCAAGCTGCAATTTTCCCGCGCTGGTCATGTCGGTCTTTTGGAGCGGGACCACCACGCGCGGGGTGTTCATCGGCGGGCTGCTCGGGCTGGTCAGCTCGATCGCCGGCGTGCTTCTGAGCCCGGCGGTTTGGGTCAAGACGTTCGGTTTCGCTAGCGCGCCCTTCCCCTACGACAACCCGGCGCTGTTCTCGATGGCGATCGCCTTCGGCGGCATCTGGCTGTTCTCCAAGACCGACAAGAGCAAGCGGGCGGTTCTCGACAAGGCCGGTTTCCCCGCGCAATTCGTCCGATCGGAGACCGGCATTGGCGCCGCCGGCGCCATCGCCTACTGATCGGGCGCGCATGTCGACACACACCCGCAAGCGGCGGAAGACGCAGCAGCCGGCGTCCGGCGGCTCCGCCGCGCCTCCGCGCGGGTATTGAGCGCCGGCGCCGGGGGGTCTTTCAATGCCGCAAGCGTTCGACGCGCAAAATCCGCCCTTCGACCGGCTGAGCCACGACCAGATCAGCCAGCTGCGCGCCGCCCTCGACATCGGCTACTTCCGGCCCGGCGAGGCGATCATCGAGCAAGGCCAGCGCTCCGAAAACCTGCACATCGTCATCAAGGGATCGGTCGAGGAACGCGACGGCGAGAAGATCGAAGCGGTCCTCGGGCCGAAGGACACGTTCGACTCGCGCTCGCTCGTGCATGGCCCGGCCGGCACCAGCTTCGTGGCCGCCGACGAGACGCTCTGCTACCTGGTGCCCAAGGCCCTCGTGCTCGAACTGATCGCCAAGAACACGGGCTTCGCCGCGTTCTTCTACTCGGAGATTTCGCGCAAGCTGCGCTCATACGGGACGGGGCGGGAGGACGGCGGCGTCGACACGACCTTGCGCGCCCGCGTCCGCGACGCGCGTTACCACCCGGCCGTATTCGTGGATGGAGCGACCACGATCAAGCAAGCCGGCCGCGTGATGCGCGAGCACAACAACAACACCCTCCTGATCCGGGAGGGCAACGGGATCGGAATCATCACCGGAACGGATCTGGCAAAGCGGATCGTCCTCGAAGGCCATACGCTGTCGACCAAGATACGGGACGTCTGCCACTTCGACGTCGTGTCGATCAACATCGACGATTTCATCTTCGATGCCGTCATCGCGATGACGCACAACAACAAGCGCCGCCTCGCGATCGAATCGAACGGACAATATGTCGGCGTCCTGGAGGACATCGACATTCTCGGCCTGGTCGCCGGCAATCCGCAGCTCATTCCCGGGCAAATCGAGCGCGCGCATTCCATCGACGATCTCATCCTCAGCACCAGCGACATCCAAAGTCAGGTCGAGCGCCTGCACAGGCAGGGGGCGCGGGTCGAGGTGATTGCGGAAATCACCTCCGACCTCAATCGCCGGCTGTTCGCCAAAGTTTTCAACCTGACGGCGTCGCCGGCAATTCGCGAGGCCGGCTGTCTGATGGTGATGGGGTCGGAGGGACGCGGCGAGCAGACGGTGCGCACCGACCAGGACAACGGGATATTGCTGTCGCGCCCCGTGCCGGAGGAGGAGCTGCAGGCGTTCCGCGACGGATTCACCCATGCGCTGGAGACGTTCGGGTTTCCGCCCTGCCCCGGTAACGTCATGGTGCGCAATCCGCAATGGTCGCAGCCGATCGACAACTTCCTGCGCCAGCTCAAGAGCTGGATCATCACGCCGACCGACGACAGCCCGATGTATCTCGGTATCTTCTTCGACGCGGTGAGCGTTACCGGTCCCAGCGAACTGCTCGATCGCGCCAAATCCGCGATGATCGAACTGATGCATGGCGAGGGCGCGTATTTGTCCCGGTTCGCCCGCGCGATCGACCAGTTCGAAGGCGCCAGCGCCGGCGTGTTCACGTCGATCATGGCCTCGGTCGGCGTCGGCTCCGACGAGATCGACGTGAAGAAGACCGGCACTTTCCCGATCGTGCACGGCATCCGCACCTTCGCCATCGACGTCGGCCTCAAGGAGGTGTCGACCGTGAAGCGCATCGAGGCGCTTGCCGCCAACGGCAACCTGGGCGCCGAGATGGCCCGCGATCTCGTCGGCGCGCTTTCCTATTTCATGGAAATCCGCTTGGGCTCGCAGTTGCGGGCGATGAAGACGGGCAAACGGGAACTGGAGGCGATCGTGCGGCTGAACGAACTGTCGACGCGTGACCGCGATCTTCTGCGCGACGCGCTGCGGGTGGTCAAACGCTTCCGCGAGGTCGTTCGCAGCCGCTATCATCTGACCGTGTTCTGATGCGCAAAGAGCTCTTCCGCAGATTGCGCGCGGCGTTCGACCGCCTGCTTCTGGCGGATAACGCCTACGCATTCCTGTTCAAGCCGGACGACAGCGGCGAGGTGGTTTCGCTCGATTGCGAAACCAGCGGCTTCAATATCCTGGCGGACGACGTCGTCAGCATCGCGGCGATCAAGATCCGGGGCAAACGCATTCTGACGAGCGAATGCTACCGGGCGCTGGTGCGCCCGGGCGCCGCGATGGATGTGAGCGCGATCAAGGTCCACCAGTTGCGCGAGAAGGATGTCGCGCAGGGCCGCACCATCAGCGAAGTCTTACCCGAACTGCTCCACTTCATCGGCAGCCGTCCGCTGGTCGGCTACTGGATCTCGTTCGATGTGCGCATGCTCAATAAATACCTCTACAGCCTGCTGAACATCCACCTGCCCAATCGGCAGATCGACGTGTCGGAGCTTTATTACGAACGCAAATACGGCAACGCGCCGCCCGGCACGGCGATCAATCTGAGCTACGCCGCGATCCTGGCCGATCTCAAACTGCCGCTGCTGCCGCAGCACGATGCCTTCAACGATGCGCTGAGCGCAGCGCAAATGTACCTGGTCTTGCAAGACATGCAGCAGCGCGGCGCGCGTATTCCGCGCCCGCCCAGAGGCGAAGAGCCGGCGAGCGAACGCTTTATGACGACAGGGTAGAACCGCCGGCGCGGCGCGCGCCTGGCGCGGGTCGGGGGCCCGCGGGTCAGCAAAAATTTGAACAGCACTTCGCCGGCCGCGGCTCCCGAGAAGGCTGCTCCGGGAAGCCCTCACGCGTGCGAAGACATTGCGCGTTCGAACCGTTCGCCGCCGATGGCGAATACCCGGTGGCGTTCCCAGACCGCATCGAGCTCGGCGCGCAGCGTCGTCAGGTCGAACGGCTTGCGCAGCACGGGGAAGCCGTCATTGGCGACCTCGCTCACGCTTTCAGTGAAGCCCGTCATCAGCAGGATCGGCAAGGTCGGGCGCATCTGGCGCAACTTGCGCGCCAGATCGAGCCCGCTCATGCCGCCCGGCATGAGAATATCGGAGAGAACTGCGTCGACGTGCAGCGTGCTCTCCAGAAATCTGATGGCGTCGCGCGGCGAAACCGCATGTTCGACATCGTAGCCGAGCTTGAGCAGATAGGATTTGCACACGTCGGCGACTGGAAGATTATCTTCGACAACGAGGATGGTGCGACGTTCGGGCGCCAACGCAATTTCTGCTTCCGGCGCGTCGACCGGAGCAGGTTCGAACTCCGTCCTTGGCAGGTAGATTTTCACCACCGTCCCCTGCCCCGGCGCGCTTGCGATCGTCGCAGTTCCGCCGGCCTGCTTGGCGAAGCCATAGACTTGGCTGAGCCCGAGGCCGGTTCCCTTGGTGACGTCCTTGGTGGTGAAGAACGGTTCGAACACCCGGTGCTGGATGTCGGGCGGGATGCCGGTCCCGGTGTCGGCGAAGCTCACCTCGACGAACGGCCCCTTCAGATTGTCCGTCGCCGCATCGCCCGACAGCGTCACATTGCGCGCGCCGATGGTCAGCCGTCCGCCGTCCGGCATGGCGTCCCGCGCATTGACGCAAATGTTGAGCACCGCCACCTCGAATTCACTCAGGTCGACTTTCACCGGAGAGCGCTCGTCGGGAATGTCGAGCGTGACCTCGACATCGTCGGCCATGGAGCTGCGTAACAGTTCGGCCAGTTCCCGGATCCGCTGCTCGACGTTGATCCCCTGCGGATTCACCGCCTGCTGACGCGAAAACGTCAGCAGCTGCCGCGTGAGTTTCTCCGCCCGCTTGGCCGCGGTCTTGATCATGCCGCACAGATTGACGGCCTTTTGATCGTGCAGCGAGCCGCACAATCGTTCGACGCTGCCGGAGATCACCATCAGGAGATTGTTGAAATCGTGAGCGACGCCGCCGGTGAGCCGCCCCAGCGCTTCGAGCCGCTGCGCCTGGCGCAGCGCGGCTTCCGCAGCTTCGCGGCGATCCGCCTCGACGTACATGTTGCGGGTGCGCTGAAGCGCCAACCCGGCCAGTGCAAAGAGCAGGAGCGTCGCGGGAATCCCGAAGATCAGATGGCCGCCGAGGCTCGACAGCCACTCGCTGCGAATCTCGGCGGTGCTCAGGCCGGCCAGGACATAGATGGGAAATCCTTCGACCTTGCGATAGCCGAAGCGCCGTTCGACGCCGTCGAGCTGGCCCACCCCCGTATAGGTAGCGTCATCGGAATTCGTGGGACGCGCACCGGCGAACACGGTCTTCGCCATGTCAAGCCGCGCACTCGGCGTCGCCACGTTCGGGTAGCGCGTGAGAACGGCGCCGTCTGATCGCACCATGGCGAAAAACGCGCCGGAACCATGCTTGATTTCCCCGTAGAACCTTTCGAATTCATTCGGCAGCATGGAGACGACCACCACGCCGTCGAACTGCCCGTCGGCGCCGGTGCGGCGTGCGCTGAGCGCGAAAAACGGCTGTCCCGGAACCAGCCTGGGCGTCAGCACGGACCCGATATAGATTCCCGCATCATTGGCGATCTGCTTCTGGAAGTAATCGCGATCGGCCAACGAGACCGACGTGGGCGTCCCGCTTATGCGGCTACCGGCCAGCGCCATGCCATTGCGGTCGAGGATCAAGATCGACTGCAGCAGCGGAAGGATGTCGGTAATGTGCTTCAGGCGCGCGTGCAGTTGCGGCTCCATCGCCCGCACCTGCTCGTCCGACACCCCGTTCACCTGATGAATGACGTCGTCCAGCACCAGTTCGCCGGTCTTGAGAACCCTGAGCGTCTGCTCGTTCAACACGTCTAGCGACCGAACGATGCGATCGTCGGCGGAATTAAGAGTCGCCTCCCACATAGCCCAGGCGGCGTAAGCGAACAGCAGCGCCGGAACGACGAGCGTTCCAACCATCATGACCCGCAAGATCTGCAGTGTACCGTGACGCGCTGTCAGCATCCGACTGCAAATCCCGAGAAAATCCTGGCAGGAGCGCCCACGTCCGCGACAAAGTCCGCGACAAAGGAAGAC
>JAEULX010000232.1 GCA_016793685.1 Bradyrhizobiaceae bacterium | reverse complement strand
GCCGAGCCACGCACCCCGCAGTCGACCACGCCCACCAGTTTCCGGCAATGGTGCGAGGAGGTGCTGAAGCCAGCTGTGCTCAGCTGAGGCGCAGGAACTGACGGTTTTCGTCAGTCGGACAGATGAGCTCACGCGCCGGCGAGGCGCATTCGAAAACGTTTACGCTTTGCCTCAGTAGAGTCCGGGAATCAGCCGCCACTTCGTGCGTGCACGATACTCGTCGCATTCGGCGCCGAACCGGGAATGCGAGATGAGCTTTCGCAGCGATTGTAGCGAACGTTATTTTCGGCGACGGCGTCATGTCTTGCCCGACGATGTTGTCTGATCGGACTCGGTGCAGGACGGCGGAAGAAAATCTGTATGGCGGTCATTGCAGGACACCGCGGCACACTCTTGCTGGCTCACGACGACCTTTGCGCAATGCCCCCGGTTCGTCACATGAGAAAGCGGCGCTCTGCGCCCGCGTTCACGAAGAAATAATTATCCCAAGGTAGATACGTAGAACTGCGCGTTCAGCTTTGAATCCGCATAATCGCCTCAATGATGGTAATTCTTGTGACCGTGTTGTGGCAGTGGGGAACTGGGGGACAGCACAGTGAGCGCAATCACCAACAAGCTGATCTTTGATCTGATCAAATATCAGTACCGCCCTTACGACACGCATGAAGAGTTCAAGCGCGGTTTCGCAGCATACCAAACCGGTAGCTGTCTAAATCCGCATGATGCCGACACCATCTCCGGCCGGGCGTGGGCCCACGGTGTGGAAGCGGCGATGCACTATGTGAAAGCGACCGCTTGAACACGCCGGCTGTCGGCAAGCGCGGCTCAGAAAGCCGATCGTAAGAATACTGATGCTGCGCAGAGGCGTCGCCAGGTGCGGCGGCCGTATCCATCTGCTGAAGCCGCGGCGCGCCGCCAACGCATAGGTTGCCCGAGATGATGGCGGAAGGGGTGGGATTCGAACCCACGAGGGTGTGACCCCTGCTGGTTTTCAAGACCAGTGCCTTAAACCGCTCGGCCACCCTTCCGTTTCGTTGCGTGCACGGTCTAGAGCATTTTCCGGCGAAGTGGGAATCGAATTATCGCCGCAGCGCCGCCACCGGCAACGAGCGCAATGGATTTCGATTCCACCAGAATCCGTATTTGCGTGAGCGGGCCGCGGCACGGAAGGAAAGAAGGACTCCCAACAATGGATTTTCTTCCGGCGCCCGTCAAAATGCGCGGCGCAACGGCAACAGTCCAAAGCGAAACGTCAACCGGTCTTTATTCCGCTTCATTTTCCAAACTATTTATTCACCGCGTCAGTGAGACGACGGTTCGTGTGGGGCGCTGTCGTTGGAAAGATGCTGCACGCAGTCTGGTTTGCGTATCGGGGCGGGGGGCCTCTGCCGTGCAGTCGGGGGCGAAACGAGGGGCATGGACGAACGCCGCGCGCTTCGGCGCAGCGGCAGCGTGTCTTTTGCTCACGCATTGTTCGGGATCGGGTCTGGGTCAGATCGACCCGACGTTCGGCTTTTCCGCAAATCCGCGGATGGCGGAATTCGGCGTTCCCAAGGGCGGCGGAAACTATCTGCTCGGCAAGCCCTACGTGATCGGCAACCGCACCTATGTTCCGAAGGAGAACGCAAACTATCGCGCCGAGGGCCTCGCGTCCTGGTACGGACCTGATTTCCACGGCAAGCGCACGGCCAATGGTGAACTGTTCGATATGCACAGCATGTCGGCCGCCCATCCGACGCTGCCGCTGCCGAGCTATGTGCGGGTGACAAATCTCAACAACGGCCGCTCCATCATCCTGCGCGCCAATGATCGCGGCCCCTACCATCAGAATCGGATCGTCGACGTCTCGGTGAAGGCGGCCGACATGCTCGGCTTCTCCAAACACGGCGTCGCGCGGGTGAGGGTCGAATATGTCGGCCTTGCGCCGCTGGAAGGCTCCGACGACGGAACGTTGATGGCGACGTTGCGCCAAGGCGAGCCGGCGCCGCCGCCCTCGCTCATCATGGTCGCGTCCGCGCGTCCGTTCCTGCCGAGAATCAGGACGGCGAGCGCCTTGCCCGATGATGTCCCGCTGCCGCCGGACCGGCCGTTCGCCCTGGGCAGCCAGGAATAAGCGGCTACCGGCTGCCGCCGCGCCCGTAATCCTGTTATACGACCTCGATCCCGCGGCGCTGTCCGCCATTGTTCAGGCCAAGTCTGGTGCCTAACAAATGGCGTGGCCGGCGGGCGCGGCCGCCGATGGGCGGCGAGCGATCGAAGAGGAAATGCAGGTGCTTGGGACGGCGATCTTCCGGTTTGGATCAGCACTCGTCGCGTTGATCGGCGTGCTCGCCCTGCTTGCGGTGGCCGGCGCAGCCCCGAATCCGGTTTCCGGGCCGAAGAAGGAAGACGGCGGTTTCCAGACCGGCGCGCCCTACGCGATCCTGATCGACGCCGAAACCGGATCGGTCCTGTTCGAGAAGTCAGCCGACGAACCGACGCCTCCGTCGAGCCTCGCCAAGCTGATGACCGCCGAGATCATCTTCAACGAAATTGCGCAAGGCCGGCTGACCCGCGACACGGAAATGATCGTCAGCGAGGACGCCTGGCGCCGCGGCGGCGCGCCGTCGCACACCTCGAGCATGTTCGCGCCGATCCACAGCCGGGTGCGGGTCGAGGACCTTCTGCGGGGGCTGATCATTCAGTCCGCCAACGACGCCGCGATCACCCTTGCCGAAGGCGTTTCGGGCAACGAACGCGCCTTCGCCGTGCTGATGAACAAGCGCGCGCGCGAACTCGGCCTCGCCAATGCCAATTTCGCGACGGCCACGGGTCTCCCCGAGCCGAGCCAGAAAGTCGCGGTCCGCGACCTTGGCAAGCTCGCCCGGCACATCATCCGCACCTACCCCGACTTCTATCCGATCTATGGCGAGCGGGAGTTCACCTGGAACAAGATTCGCCAGCAGAACCGCAACCCGTTGCTGCCGCTCACCATCGGCGCCGACGGCATGAAGACGGGCTACACGCGCGACGGCGGCTTCGGATTGGTCGGTTCGGCCGTCCAGAACGGGTTACGGCTGATCGTCGTCGTCAACGGACTGAAGACGGCGAAGGACCGTGCCGATGAAGCGAAGAAACTGCTCGACTGGGGATTCAGCGGGTTCGAGCGCCGGCCGCTTTTCGTCGCGGGCGAGGTGCTCGGCGACGCGCGTGTGTTCGGCGGCACGCAGACCTCGGTGAACCTGGTCGCCCCGAACGCCGTTTCAATGCTGATCCCCCGCAACAGCCGCGACCGGATCAGCGCCAAGATCGTGTACACGGGGCCAGTGCCGGCGCCCATCCAACAGGGACAGACTGTCGGAACGCTCAGGGTATTCCGGGGGACGAATGTCGCGCTCGAAGTTCCTCTCCAGGCGGCGGAAAGCGTGGATCGCGGCAGTCTTCCGCGCCGCGCCTTCGACGCGGCGTCGGAGCTGGTCATCGGGTTTATCCGCGCCGGCGTTGCGAAGAT
>JAEULX010000215.1 GCA_016793685.1 Bradyrhizobiaceae bacterium | reverse complement strand
GGAAATCTACGGATCGCGCGGGGCCATGCGATTCGATCGCCTCGACCGGAGCGAGTTCATGTTCCGGCAGGCCGTGGGGACCGGCGAAACGCTCGGCGTCGCCGCCGAGCGCGCGCTCGAAGCAGACGAGAGTTTCGATATCGGTGCGGCTCTGCAGCGTTTCGTGATGGCCGGCCTTGCGACCGGACTCCGGTCGCCGCAGAGCCTGCGTCCGCTTTAATCGCGCAGCCGATCACTCCCACCAGGCGATGTCGGTCAGCCTGCCGTTGAGCCCGGCGATCTTTCCGGCCATCGTCGCCTTGCCGGTCTTCAGATCGACCGAATAGAGATTGCCGTCCATCACGAGCCAGGCGTCGTTACGCTCCTGGTCGGCGGCGATCTTGAAGGCGACCCGTCCGCCAAGCTTCACGCCGAGCGGGCCCACGGTATTGAGCGTGCCGTCGTTCGGCGGCGCCTGGGTGACGAGCGCGCCGGTCGCCGCGTCGACGTTGTAGAGCGCGGTGCTCTGGGCGCCCTTGACCCCGTTGGTATAGGAGCCGGCGACGATCTTCGGGGTCGCGCCCGCATTGGCGTCGCCTTCCTTGTATTTGTGCGAGCCGTCGAGCGTCACCTTGCCGTCATCGACGTTGACGCGGACATTCACGCCGTCGGATCCCATCACCCGCAGCCGATCGGCCACCGGATTGAAGTCGATGGTGGTGGTGATGCCGGATTTCCAGGATTCGCTCAGCTTGGCTTTGCCGGTGGCTTCGCCCGAATTGACGTCGATCGTAACGATCGTCCCGTCGCTGGTGATGCCGTAGAGCTTGCGGTCGGCGGGCCGCCGGTCAATGCCCAGTATTTTATCGAATCCGCCCTTGATATGCACTTTTCCGGTGACCTTGCGGTCGGCGGCGTCGATCATGACAAGCGAATTGCCGTCGACCAGCCCGACGATCGTTCCCGCGTCTGCGGCAAGCGGGCAGAATACGGCGGCGGCGAACAGCGCCGCGCCCATTTTCGCTGCGATGGTCATGGTTGCTCCTCTGCGTTTGCGGCGCCGGTCGGACGATCGAGCAGCGCGGTGCCGCAGATACGGGCGAGCGCGCGAGGGGTTTCACGCCTCTGCGCGATTTGTTCGGGGAATTTCGGCCGGGAAATGCGTTGCGGAAAACGTACGTTCGGGTGCGGCGCGTTTGCTCACTCGGCCGCGGTCGCGGGTCTGTCGTCCGCCGCGGTCGAAGACTCCGGAGGGACTTCGCAGCCGGTCGCGCAACAGCGCCCCGGCTGCTTCGATACGCGCCGTCCGCCGGCGGCAATGCCGCGATCGAGCATGGTTGCGACCAGCTCGGCTTTTTCCATCACGGGATAATTGCGCCATATCTCGCGTTTCATCGCTTCCGGCGAGCCGCCGCCGTGCAGCGAGATTACCGAGTACCATCCCGCCTGGTGCGAAACGGTGAGGTCTTCGATCAGGCGCGAGACCGCGAGGCGTTGTTCCGCCGGGATGTCGGCTCGGCCACCGAGCACGGCGGCGAGCGAGGCCTTTGTTTCCGGGTTGTGATCTTCATCCGGGCCGGGCAGGGCGACGATCAGCCCGCCCGAAACGTAATGGGCGAGCTTGTGCATGTCGTAGATTTTGGTGGCGAGCAGAAGCTTGCCGATGTTGGAGAACACCGTGTCCGGCATGACGTTGCCGGCCGGATCCGCGGCGCAGTAGACGGACGCGGCGACGCCGCAGGCATAAAAGCTTTCAGTGATGGTGATGAGGTCCACCATGGCGTCGCGGATGTGGCCGTGCCGCTCCGGATCGAGCCCGTTGGCCTCGATCATCAGCGCGCCGGCGCCGATCAAAAGATCGCCGAATCCGGCGCGCGCGCCAATGCAGGAATGGCGGTGATGGGTCGCATAGGCGGTCGTCAGAAAGCCGCTCTCTTCGTGCTCTCCGGCGAGAAAGACGCGTTCGTGCGGCACGAACACGTCGTCGAAAATGACGACGCCGGTTGATTGCCCATAGCGGCCCGAGAATTTCGCCGCCGGCTCGCCCGGCCTGCCCGCGGGCCGCGCCACGACGGTGACGCCCTCGGCATCGACCGGCACGGCGCAGCACACGGCGAAGTCAGCATCCTCGTTGGTATGAGTGCGGCAGGGCATGACGAGGAACTCATGCATATAGGGGGCGCCGGTAACGATCGCCTTCGTGCCGCGAATGACGATGCCGTTCGGCCGCCGCTCTTTGATGTGGACATAAACGTCGCGGTTGGCCTGCTGGCCGGGGCGCTGCGAGCGGTCGCCCTTGGCGTCGGTCATGGCGATGCCGAGCGTAAGGTCTTCATCCTGGACGCGGTGCAAATAGGCGAGGAAACGCTGCGCATAGTCGGTTCCATGCGCCGCGTCGGCACGCCTGGTCGCCTGCAACAGCGCGCTGAGGGCATCATGGGCGAGATAGCGCTGCGCGCAGCCCGAAAACTTGCAGACGAGCCGCACCGCCTCGAGCTTTGCGAGCAGGTCGGACGAGGACTCGTCGATGTGGACCATGCGGTTGACGGTCTTGCCCGACGTCCCCTGCCGGGCCGTCATCAGCAGGCGATGCTCGGCTACATGAGCGAAGTCATAGGTGATGCCGACCGCGTTCACGCCGGGGGCGAGCAAAGGTTCGTCGGCGACGCTTGCCACCGCTGTCCCGTTCACGAAAACGCGCGGCTTATAGGCGCGCAGCGACTCGCGATAATCGGCGGCGGTCATCAGCATGGCCCGGCATCCTCGCTATTGTTAAAATAATCTAACAATGTTAGAATTGCTGTCAAGCGGGCGGAGGCTAGTGAATTGGCGGCGCAGCGAAAGGCCGGACGGGCGCAGGCGGTCAGCGAGCTCAAACGCAGCCTCATTCTCGATGCCGCGCGCAAGGTGTTCGATAAGGTCGGCCTCGAGGGCGCCTCGTTGCGGGCGATCGCGGCCGAAGCCGGCTATACGCCGGCTGCTCTGTACTTTCACTTCGATTCCAAGGAGGCGATTTACGCCGAGGCGCTGCAGGCGTCGCTTGCCAGCCTCGCGGCGGCCATAGGGGAAGCGGCGGCCTGCGCTCGCGATCCGCAGGAGCGGTTCCGCACCGCGGCGATGGCGTTTTTCGACTTCTATGCCGAAAACCCGCGGGACCTTGATCTCGGCTTCTACCTTTTCCGCGGCGGCATGAAGCCCAAGGGTCTCGGCCGTAAACGCGACCATGATCTCAACGCCGGCCTTGCCGCGGCGCTTCGCCCGATTGCCGATGCGGCGGAAGCGCTCGGCGCGCCACCGCGCGACGCCAACTCGTCAATGGTGGAAACGTTCGCCCACGCGGCAGGCCTGCTGCTGCTGGCGCATACCGGGCGCATCCGCATGTTCGATGTTTCGGCGCGCGAGCTTATGCTGCGCTTTGTCGATGGCCAGATCGCGCTTTTGGGCGCGTTGGGTCTTGCGCCGCGTTTTGGCAGCGGTGGTCATGACCCCGCCCGGCAAGGGGCGTAGCGCCTCACGCCCGTGCGCCAATGCAGCCGTCCGCTCCCAATTCGGGAGCGGACGAAGATCGCCGCAAAGCCTGCCCTGGCCGCTCTGCTGTCCTGACCGCTATTCGCCGGCGCCGGCCGCCTCGCGCGGCTGCTCGCCGCCTTCCGCCTTCTGCTTGGCTTCGAGGTCCTCGCCGGTCGCCTGATCGACCACCTTCATCGACAGCCGCACCTTGCCGCGCTCGTCGAAGCCGAGCAGCTTGACCTTGACCTTGTCGCCTTCCTTGACGACGTCGGTCACTTTCTGCACCCGGCGCTGCGCGAGCTGGCTGATATGCACGAGCCCGTCGCGCGACCCGAAGAAGTTCACGAACGCGCCGAAGTCCATCACCTTGACCACGGTGCCTTCATAGACCTGGCCGACCTCCGGCTCGGACGCGATCGACTTGATCCAGTTGATCGCGGCGCGGATCGAGTCCGCCTTGGCCGAGGCCACCTTGACCGTGCCGTCGTCGGAGATGTCGATCTTGGCGCCGGTCTTTTCCACGATCTCGCGGATTACCTTGCCGCCCGAGCCGATCACCTCGCGGATCTTGTCCACCGGAATCGAGAACACCTCGATGCGCGGCGCATGCTCGCCGAGCTGGGCGCGGTGCTGGCCGAGCGCCTTCGACATTTCGCCGAGGATGTGCAGCCGGCCGTCCTTTGCCTGGTCGAGGGCAACACGCA
>JAEULX010000155.1 GCA_016793685.1 Bradyrhizobiaceae bacterium | reverse complement strand
TGAGTTACACACATTAATCATTTAATAGTTGCACGTAGGAACCTTGACCTCAACGGGAACATTTGTGGAACACGCTCCAGAATCTCAGGCGGGGCGTATGCAAGCGGCGGACTCAATTGAGCACCAAATCGCTGGCATGAGGGTCGATCCCATTAGCCCCCGTGTCTACGGCCCCCACCGACCGCCTGAGGCGGCGCGAAATACGGCCAGACCAAAGGTTGTAGCGAACTTTGTAGCGGGAAAGTCGGCCAGACACCGTTCATAACTGAAGCATTTGATTTTGCTGGTGGGCGGTGACGGACTCGAACCGCCGACCCTCTCGGTGTAAACGAGATGCTCTACCAACTGAGCTAACCGCCCGCGCGCGGATTATCGCGGCTTCGCGCCGATGTGCAAGCGGGGCCGTGCAAACGCCTGGAGCATTTTCCCGCGAAGCATGCCCCCGGACTTGATCCGGGGGTGGGAACCGGTTCGCCCTCGAAAATGCGACCCGTGCGAAGCCGAACTCCATCAGAACGCTATCGCTCCGAAAGAAAAAAGGCGGCGCAGTGAGCGCCGCCTTTCGTTCGTGACCGCTGCTTCTGGTCCGATGCTTGTCCCGATCCCGTAAAGCCTGCCGCTCTCCGGGATCGCGGGTCAATGCGCGGTGAGCTGCGAGGACTCCTCGTCGACCGGGCCCTCCGCCACCTTCTCCTTCGTCTCGTCCCATTCCACCAGCTCGGGCTTGCGGGTGAGCGCGCGGTCGAGCACTTCGTCCATGCGCGTGACCGGAACGATTTCGAGGCCGCTCTTGACGGTGTCGGAAATATCGACGAGGTCCTTCGCATTCTCTTCCGGGATCAGCACCGTCTTGATGCCGCCGCGCAATGCGGCGAGCAGCTTCTCCTTCAGTCCGCCGATCGGCAGCACGCGGCCGCGCAGCGTGATCTCGCCGGTCATCGCCACATCGCGATGCACCGGGATTCCGGTCATCACCGATATGATCGCCGTGACCATGGCGACGCCCGCCGACGGCCCGTCCTTGGGCGTTGCGCCTTCCGGAACGTGCACGTGGATGTCGCGCCGGTCGAACAGCGGCGGCTCGATGCCGAAGGCGACCGCGCGCGAGCGCACGTAGGACGCCGCGGCCGAGATCGATTCCTTCATCACGTCGCGCAGATTGCCCGTGACCGTCATCTTGCCCTTGCCGGGCATCATGACGCCTTCGATGGTGAGCAACTCGCCGCCGGCGTCGGTCCAGGCGAGGCCGGTGACGACGCCGACCTGATCCTCGGTCTCGATCTCGCCGTAGCGATGCTTCGGCACGCCGAGATAGTCGCCGAGGTTCTCCGCGGTGACGTGCACGCTGTCGGACTTGACGGTCATCAATTCCTTGACCGCCTTGCGCGCGAGCGTCGCGATCTCACGCTCGAGATTGCGCACGCCGGCTTCGCGCGTGTAGCGGCGGATCATCAGAAGCAGCGCTTCGTCGTCGATCGACCATTCCTTCGCCTCGAGGCCGTGCTTGCTCAGCGTGTTCGGAATCAGATGCCGCCGCGCGATCTGCAGCTTTTCGTCCTCGGTGTAGCCGGCGATGCGGATGATCTCCATCCGGTCCATCAAGGGCGGCGGAATGTTGAGCGTGTTCGCCGTGGTGATGAACATCACGTTGGAGAGATCGTAGTCGACCTCGAGATAGTGGTCGTTGAACGCGTGGTTCTGCTCGGGATCGAGCACTTCGAGCAGGGCCGAGGACGGATCGCCGCGGAAGTCGGCGCCCATCTTGTCGACCTCGTCGAGCAGGAACAACGGGTTCGAGCTCTTCGCCTTGCGCATCGACTGGATGATCTTGCCGGGCATCGAGCCGATATAGGTGCGCCGGTGGCCGCGGATCTCCGCCTCGTCGCGCACGCCGCCGAGCGAGACGCGCACGAACTCGCGGCCGGTCGCCCGCGCGATCGACTTGCCGAGCGAGGTCTTGCCCACGCCCGGAGGTCCGACCAGGCACAGGATCGGTCCGGTGAGCTTGTTGGCGCGGCTCTGCACCGCGAGATACTCGACGATGCGCTCCTTGACCTTCTCGAGCCCGTAATGGTCGTGGTCGAGAGTTTCCTGCGCGAGCCCGAGGTCCTTCTTGACCTTGGTCTTCTTGTTCCACGGGATCGACAACAGCCAGTCGAGATAGTTGCGCACGACGGTGGCTTCCGCCGACATCGGCGACATCTGCCGCAGCTTCTTCAGCTCGTGCTGCGCCTTTTCGCGCGCCTCCTTCGACAGCTTCGTCTTCTTGATCTTGTCCTCGACCTCAGCGAGCTCGTCGCGACCGTCCTCGTCGCCGAGCTCCTTCTGGATCGCCTTCATCTGCTCGTTGAGGTAGTACTCGCGCTGCGTCTTCTCCATCTGCCGCTTGACGCGGGTGCGGATGCGCTTTTCCACCTGCAGGACCGAGATCTCGCTTTCCATCAACCCGAGGACCTTCTCCAGCCGCTCGGTGACGATGGTGGTTTCGAGAATCGCCTGCTTGTCCGGAATCTTGACGGCCAGATGCGAGGCCACCGTATCGGCGACCTTGGCGTAGTCCTCGATCTGCTGGACGACGCCGACGACCTCCGGCGAAATCTTCTTGTTGAGCTTCACATAGCCTTCGAACTCGGTGACGACCGAGCGCGCGAGCGCTTCGGCCTCCACCTTTTCGCCCATGGTGTCGGCGAGCGCGACGGCTTCGGCTTCGTAATAGTCGGCGCGGTCGGTGTACTTGACCACGCGCGCCCGTTCGGCGCCCTCGACCAGCACTTTCACCGTGCCGTCGGGAAGCTTGAGCAACTGCAGGACGCTCGCGAGCGTGCCGACCTCGTAGATCGAATCGGTCGCGGGATCATCGTCGGAGGCGTTCTTCTGCGTGGCGAGCAGGATGAACGTATCGGACCGCATGACCTCTTCGAGCGCGCGAATCGACTTTTCGCGACCGACGAAGAGCGGCACGATCATGTGCGGAAACACCACGATGTCGCGCAAAGGCAGCACCGGGTAGGCCCGCATTTCCCCCGGCTGGGGCAGCGCTCTCGGCCTCGAAGTCGTTGTCATGGTCCGATCCTTATCTGTGACGCCCCTCCCCCCGACCCGCAGAATGCGCTGTCGCAGTGGAGTGCACGGGACCGGGTAGGGAGCACGGCACCCGGCGAAACTCCGCGGAGTTTCGTCCACGCGCCGCGACGAGGGACGAGCCCTGCCCGGGAAGTATATCCGGAACGCCTAACTCGACACTTTTCGCGTTCGCAGGCCTATAGGTGGCGACCGACCCGGAACGTGTCAAGAACGGCAAATTCCCCCGTCCTTTAATCAACTTATATTTGCAGGCGACGCCAGGACGCCCGGTGGGAGGGTGACGGTCAGGCGCTGGCGCCCGCGTCCCCTGCCCGATCGGCATAGATGTAGAGCGGCCGCGCCGTGCCTTCGACCACCTCGCGGGAAATCACCACCTCTTCGACGCCTTCGAGGCTCGGGAGATCGAACATCGTATCGAGCAGGATGCTCTCCATGATCGAACGCAGCCCGCGCGCGCCGGTCTTGCGCTCGATCGCCTTGCGGGCGATCGCGCCAAGCGCCTCCTCGGCGAGGGTGAGATCGATGCTCTCCATCTCGAACAGGCGCTGGTACTGCTTGATGAGCGCGTTTTTCGGCTCCAGCAGGATGCGCTTGAGGGCGGCTTCGTCCAGATCCTCCAGCGTGGCGACGACCGGCAGACGGCCGACGAATTCGGGGATCAAGCCGTATTTGAGCAGATCCTCCGGCTCGACCTCGCGGAAGATTTCGCCGGTCTTGCGGTCCTCCGGCGCCATCACCTTGGCGGAGAAGCCGATCGAGGTGGACCGTCCCCGCGACGAAATGATCTTTTCGAGGCCGGAGAACGCGCCGCCGCACACGAACAGGATGTTGGTCGTGTCGACCTGCAGGAACTCCTGCTGCGGGTGCTTGCGGCCGCCCTGGGGCGGAACGGACGCGATGGTGCCTTCCATGATCTTCAGGAGCGCCTGCTGGACGCCCTCGCCCGACACGTCGCGCGTGATCGAGGGGTTGTCGGACTTGCGGCTGATCTTGTCGATCTCGTCGATATAGACGATGCCCCGCTGCGCCCGCTCGACATTGTAATCGGCCGACTGCAGCAGCTTGAGAATGATGTTTTCGACGTCCTCGCCGACGTAGCCCGCCTCGGTGAGCGTCGTCGCGTCCGCCATCGTGAACGGCACGTCGAGGATGCGGGCGAGCGTCTGGGCAAGCAGCGTCTTGCCCGAGCCGGTCGGTCCGATCAGCAGGATGTTCGATTTGGCAAGCTCGACGTCGTTGTGCTTGGTCTGGTGATTGAGCCGCTTGTAGTGATTGTGCACCGCGACCGAGAGCACCTTCTTGGCGTGGTCCTGGCCGATCACATAGTCGTCGAGCACCTTGCGGATTTCCCGCGGCGTCGGAATCCCGTCGCGCGACTTCACCAGCGAGGACTTGTTCTCCTCGCGGATGATGTCCATGCACAGCTCGACGCACTCGTCGCAGATGAACACCGTCGGTCCGGCGATGAGCTTGCGCACCTCATGCTGGCTCTTGCCGCAGAAGGAGCAGTACAGGGTGTTCTTCGAGTCGCTCCCACCAACTTTGCTCATCAATCAATCTCCGCAGGTCCGCGGCGCCGACAGCACATGCCTGGCGCGTGCGATTGAACCGGGCAGGACCCGTCGCGCATAGACCGTAAACCGTTGCACCCCGCCAGTGTTTTTACCGCCTCCTTGCGCGATGTGCCTATCGAAGCACGTTAGCGCCGGGTTGATCAAGAATTCACTAATGATGAATCTCCGCCCCTTTCCAAGCATCCCGGTTTCCAAGCATCCAGGCAGTCATTCCCTGTAGCAGCCATCCCCATGCAAACCGCATTCCACCTTCGGAATGGCGCGCAATCATGGCGAAAACGAAGCCCCGGTCCCCTGGGCAAAACGCCGCTCCCTGCCGCGCCCCGGGCGGCGCGGCCCCGTGCGGAAAAAACGCTGAGCCTACGGCTTTTCCGCCTCTTCGGGCCGGCTCTCGATGACCTTGTCGACGATGCCGAATTCCTTCGCCGCTTCGGCCGTGAAAAACATGTCGCGCTCCAGCGCGTCCTCGATCTTCTTGAGGGGCTGGCCCGTGTGCTTGACGTAGATATCATTCAGGCGCTTGCGAATGCTCAAGATTTCCTGGGCGTGAATCATGATGTCGCTGGCCTGGCCCTGGAATCCCCCGGACGGCTGATGGACCATGATTCGGGCATTCGGGAGCGCATAGCGCATGTCTTTTGCCCCGCCCGCGAGCAGGAGCGACCCCATCGAGGCGGCCTGCCCGATGCACAGCGTCGAAACCGCCGGCCGGATGAACTGCATCGTGTCGTAGATCGCGAGCCCCGCGGTGACGACCCCGCCGGGCGAGTTGATGTACATCGCGATCTCTTTCTTCGGATTCTCCGCCTCGAGGAACATGAGCTGGGCGACGATCAGGGTCGCCATGTTGTCCTCGACGACGCCGGTTATGAAGATGATGCGCTCCTTCAGGAGGCGGGAATAGATGTCGTAGGCGCGTTCGCCCCGGTTGGTCTGTTCGACCACCATGGGCACGAGATAGTTCATATAGGTGTCGCCAGGGTCGCGCATTTTGATTGGCCTTGTCAGTGGTTAGGTGCGTGCGGCGGCGGCCCGCCTTGCTCCTTGAAGACCGCGACACATTCGCGATGCATCATCACAAATATGGAGCTGGCGCGCCCGAGGCAAGACGGTCGAGTCGGGAGGCGTTGCCGCCGGCGGAACGAACGCTCCGGCTGGCCCCCCTGCTCGGAGCGCCGACGCGCGGGCCGCCGGCGCCGTGTCCGACTTCGCGTCGCGACCCGTTGGCCGCGCCTGCCCGGTTGACCGCGCCGGCCCGATTTGCCGGCAAAATTTTCGGCGCCCGACGCGGCGCTCACGCCGCCGGGCTCTCCGCTTCGTCGTCCTTGAACAGCTCTTCGCGCGTCACCGGCTTGTCCGTGACCTGAGCGAGTTCAAGGATGAAATCGACCACCTTGTCCTCGAAGATCGGTGCGCGCACCTGCGCCAGAGCGGCGGGGGCTTTGCGGTAATACTCCCAGATTTCCTGCTCGCGGCCGGGGAACTGACGGGAACGCTCGGCAACCGCGCGCGCGATCTCCTCGTCGGCGACCTTGATGTTGTTCTTGTCTCCGATCTCGGCGAGGACAAGCCCCAACCGAACGCGCCGGTCGGCAATCCCGCGATATTCCTCCTGCGCCTTTTCCTCGGTCGTCCCCTCGTCGGCGAAGGTGCGGTTCTGCGATTTGAGATCATCGAGAATCGCCTGCCAGATGTTTTTGAACTCCTCCTCCACCAAGGTCGGCGGCGCGGCGAATCGATGCAGCTCGTCGAGCTTGTCGAGCAGCGTGCGCTTGATCTTGAGCCGGCTCTGAGCGGCAAGCTCCTGCCGCATCCGCTCTTCGACGACCGATTCGAGTCGTTCGATCGATTCGAGGCCGACCGCCTTGGCGAGTTCCTCGCCGGCAAGCGCCGCCCCCGGCGTCTCGATCGAACTGATCGTCACCTCGAACACGGCCGTTTTCCCCGCCAGCTTTTCGGCGAGGTAGTTCTCGGGAAACGTCACCGTCACGCTCCGCGTCTCGCCCGCCGCCGCGCCGACAAGCTGCTCCTCGAAGCTCGCGATGAACGCGCCCGAGCCGATGACGATGGGGATATTCTCTGCCGACCCGCCTTCGAAGGTCTCGCCGTCCATGGTCCCGGTGAACGACACGGTCACCCGATCCCCGGTCTCCGCCTTCGCCCCCTCGCCCTTGCCCAGGAAGGGACGGTTCTGCTCGCCGATGCGCTGGATGGTGGCGGCCACCTCGTCCTTGCCGACCTCGGTCGTCAGCCGCTCGAGCTGGATGGACTTGAAGTCGGCGAGTTCGATCGTCGGCACGACTTCGAGCGACACCGTGTAGGACAGGTCGGTCTTGCCGGAGACGACCTGCTCGATCTCCTCCTTGTCCTCCGGCATTTTGACCTGCGGGTCCAAAGCGAGCTTGAACCCGTGATCGGAAACGATCTTGGCGTTCGTCTCGCGGACAAGCTCCTCGATGGCCTCCGCCATCACCGAGCGTCCATAAAGCCGGCGCAAGTGAGCGATCGGGACCTTGCCGGGTCGAAACCCGTTCAAACGGATGTTGTCCTTGATCTGCGCCAGACGATCGGTCAGGCGTGATTCAAGGTCCGCGACGGGAACGAAGACTTGAAACTCGTGCTTGAGCCCCTCGGCGTTGGTTTGCGTCACCTGCATGTCGGTCTCGTCGGCTATCCGGCTGATGTTGGCGCACGGCGGCGCACATGGGTTGAAACTACGTCCCGCTCTCGGCGGCTGGTGCGGGCGGAGGGATTTGAACCCCCACGACTTGCGTCACTGGAACCTAAATCCAGCGCGTCTACCAATTCCGCCACGCCCGCCGCAGGCAGCGCCTTCGGAAGCGCGGGCCAGCGAGCGCGCGGCTTATATCATGCGGGTGTCATGCATTACATCATAAAATATGGAGGCTAATTGTGCTTTGCGGAAGAGGACTTGCGGCGCCTGCCCCGGTGGCCGCGAGCGTCGCTGCGCCGGCCGGAATCCCCGTGTAAGCGCGTCGGGGGACGACCGCAACGGGCCTAATTGGCGCCGCCGTTGGGGGCGGCGATCAAAGTCCTGATGGTCTCGGCAATGGCGGAAGGGCGGTACGGCTTTTTCAGAAATACGCTGCCCGGCACCTGGGCATTTCGCTCGACCGTGTATCCGGTCGCATAGATGACCGGCAGCTTGGGCTTCGATTCGCGCACCGTGGCGGCGAGCCGCCAGCCGTCCATTTCGCCGGGCAGTCGGATGTCGGTGAACAGCACGTCGACCGTCTGCCCGCTCTGGATAATCGACAGCGCGGCCTCGGCCGTATCGGCCTCGAGAACGGCGAAACCCTGGTCGGTCAGTTCCTGCGAAATCATGTCGAGGACGAGCGGTTCGTCCTCGACGATGAGGACGGTCACGTCGCAATTGGAAAACGTCGATTCTATCGGATTCATTGCAAGGCCGCCGCTTTCGAAAGGAACCGGTAAGGCAGCGTGCGCTGTGGCTGCGCCGCCCCTGCGATTTGAACGCGCGGCAGATACAGCCGCACTGTCGTGCCCTTGCCGGGCGTGCTTTCGAGCACGGCCGTCCCGTGCGATTGAACTGCAAAGCCGTAAGCCTGACTGAGACCGAGCCCGGACCCCTCGCCGACCGGCTTGGTCGTGAAAAACGGTTCGAAGGCGCGGCTCGCGATATCCTCGCTCATGCCAATTCCGGTATCGGCCACCGCGATCTCGATCTGATCCAAAAGAAACGACGCCATCTCCGGCGTCGCTTTGGTGCCGGCCGCGATATTCCGGGTGGTGATCACCAGATTGCCCCCTTGCGGCATCGCGTCACGCGCATTGACGGCAAGATTGATGACGGCGCTTTCCAACGCATCGGCGTCTACGCGGGCCGGCCACAGGTCGAACATGAGCGTCGTGATCACGCGGATATTGCCCCCGAGCGTGCGGCGCAAGGTGTCGGCCACGTGCTCGACCACATCATTGACGTTCACGACGCTCGGCGCAAGCGCCTGCCGGCGGCCGAACGCCAGCAGCCGATGAGTCAACACCCCCGCGCGCTCGGCCGCAAGCGCCGCGCCGCGGATTGCGCGTACGAGTTGCTTCGAGCCTTCATTGGGGAGCAAGCGCCGCGCCCGTTCGAGATTTCCGATCACCGCTGTCATCAGATTGTTGAAATCGTGGGCGATGCCCGCGGTCAATTGACCAATCGCATCCATCTTCTGCGCCTGGTGCAGCATTTCCTCAGTCTTGCGCCGCTCGCACCGCTCGGTTTCGAGCGCGCACATGGCCTCGTCGCGCTGCTGAATCTGGACGCGCAGCGCCTCATTCGCGCACCACAGCGCTTCCGGCGAGGGAAGCGACAGGATTTTCTGCAGCAGCGGCCAAAGCACGACCGCCGTCCCAAGCGCAGCTATGGCGGCGACTGCTTTCACCGCGGCGCTCGCGCCGTAATAGGGCTGCCAAATCGTCCATACACCGAATGCATGGGCGACGCCGCAAGCGACCAGGACAAACGCGAGGCTCCAGAATATCGCACCGAAAATCAACTCCGACCGCTTCCACGCGAAAATGGCGAGCACGCCCGCAATGGACAAAAACGAAATTGCGATCAACGCATCGAACCCGGCATGCGACCACTGCAGGCCTGGCCGCCATGACATGCAGGCGGCCGCCGGGATGGCGCCCTGAGAATCAAGCAGTGTCGGAAGTAAGTCCATCCGCCGCCTCCCGGACAGAAAGACGCTCCCTCACGCCGACGCGACCCGAACAATGGAAATCGAGGTCCCCTGTCCTCATGACTTGGGAATTCAACGCCCAATTATGGCGAGGATGAGCCAAGTCCACGGCCTGTCCTTGTTTTAAATACGGACGAGGACAACCTCAGCGCGCCGGCGCGCCGTGTGCCGACGGGCCGCTTTTTAGCTGACAGCGACGCAGGTTACGCCAAACAGCCGAGCAAACGGCACAGGTAGGACGCGCCGCCCCCTGCACGCACTCCGACGCTGGGATGCGCCGCGCTGCAAAAACTTCTGTCCGTCGCCGCGACTCGCTGCGCGTTCGCGGATTGCCGGCGAATCGAAAAAAGCGCGTCACCGCTCCCGGCCTTGCCCGACCCATTCGGCGAACAAGCGACGATAAACCCGCGGCAGCATCTCCGAGAGATCCTCGGCGATCAAACCATGTCCGAATGCGTTGGCGGCCTCCGCGTGGAGCCACACCGCGGCGCTCGCGCCTTCGAAACCGTCCATGCCCTGCGCCATCAGACCGAC
>JAEULX010000094.1 GCA_016793685.1 Bradyrhizobiaceae bacterium | reverse complement strand
GGCGTTCTTGAGGAAATCATAGGCGACGAAGCGGTCGTTATCCGACGCCTCCGGGTCGTCGATGATCTTGCGCAGCTGCTTGAGATGGGCGGGACGCAGGAAATGGTTGATGTCCGTGAACGCGGTTTCCGCCAGGAGCCGCAGCGCCTCGCGATCGACGACGAGGAACTCCTTGCCGAACGCTTTTTCCACGCGCACGCCCTCTTCCGTCAGCTTGCGGTACGGCGTCGTGTCTTTGGCCAGCGGAAACAGCGGGTTATGGTGATAGGGCGGGAGGGTAGGCGGGGTCACAGGGGCGTTCATGGGAGGGGTCCTGGCCTGGGGTCTTCTTTAGAAGCTTGCGACTTTATAGGACGTTTGCGCCGGCCTGGGAAAGCCGCGACGCGCCGCTTGTTCCCAGCGCCGCACTCAGGGGCGCGTGCCGGCGACGGCGGCGCGCGCTCCCCGACCGATGCGGTATCCGACCAGCAGCACCGCGACCACGGACAGCCCGAGGCACGCGGCGATGACGGCAAGCCCGCCGTGGAAGCTGTGGGTCAGCTCCAGCGTCCAGCCGACGATCGACGGCCCGAGAAAGCCGCCGAGATTGCCGACCGAATTGATCAGCGCGATGCCGCCGGCGGCGGCCGTGCTGGTGAGGAAGATCGGCGGCAGGCCCCAGAACGGCCCGAGCGTCGCATAGATGCCGACGGTCGTTACGCCGAGCGCGGCGAGTTCCCCCCAGCCCGCGGGCAGGGCGATTGCGGCGACAAGGCCCGCGGCGGCGAGCAGCGTCGGCAGCGCCACGTGGCGGATGCGCTCGCCCTTGCGGTCGCTGCGCCGGCCCCACGCCAGCATCGCCGCGGCGCTGGCGAGATAGGGCAGGGCGGTCAGGACGCCGACCTGCGCGATCGAGAAACCGAGCCCGCGGATCAACTGCGGCAGCCACAGGCCGACGCCGTACAGCCCGACCACGATGCCGAAATAGGTGAGGCAGAGAAGCCAAACCCGGCCGTCGACCATGGCGGGGCCGAACGCGGTGTGGACACGGCCATGCCGCGCGCGATCCTCGGCGAGGCGCGCGGTCACGGTCGCGCGCTCCTGCTCGTTCAGCCACGGCGCGCTCGCGGGCCCGTCGGGCAGCAACGCCAGCACGGCGAAACCGAGCACGCAGGCCGGCAGGCCCTCGATGATGAACAGCCACTGCCATCCGCGCAGCCCGAGGACGCCGTCGGACAGCAGGATCAGGCTCGAGATCGGCGCGCCGATCGCGCTGGCAAGCGGCACCGCCATCATGAACAGGCCGACGAAGCGCGCGAGCCGCGCCTGCGGAAACCAGGTGGTGAGATAAAGGATCATGCCGGGCAGGAAACCGGCCTCGGCGACGCCGAGCAGGAAGCGCAGCGCGAAGAAGCTCACCGGCCCCTGCACGAACGCCATGGCGGCGGAAATGAGCCCCCACGTCACCATGATGCGGAAGATCCACAGGCGCGCGCCCGCGCGCTCCAGGATCAGGTTGCTGGGCACCTCGAACAGGAAATAGCCGATGAAGAAAATGCCGGCGCCCCAGCCGTAGACGGTGGGCGAGAAGCCGAGGTCGGCGTTCATGGTGAGGGCGGCGAAGCTGATGTTCACCCGGTCGAGAAACGCGATCAGGTAAAGCAGCATCATGAACGGGATCAGCCGGGTCGCGATCTTTTTATAGAGCGCCTCGTCGGGGGCCATGTCCGCTGTCCTTCGCGGGGTGGGTTTTCGAGCAGGGCGGCCGAGCCAGGTTTGCAGGTGTGTTGGATGCGCGCGTGCCTCTTTCTCCGAACCGGCGCGCGGAGGCAATAGCTTAATTCATCGCGATCGCAGGACGTGCGCCGGGCCGGCCCCCAAAGCTGTCAATGCCAGGCGTGCATGGCGACCACCAGGCAGCAGATCGCCCAGAAGACGCAGTATTCGATGCCGCCGATGACCCAGATCCAGCTCCTGGTGAGCTTGTAGGTGGCCGCAGCCGCCACAAGGAGGTGGATGAAGGCGATGAGGCCGACATAGCCGGTGAGAATGTCGAAGACCAGGCCGATACAGAGGACGGTTTCGATCGCGCCGGCGATGTACATCCATGTCGCAGGCGGCTTGAACCCTGCCTTGACGAAGAAGTCGAGGGTGGCCGGCACCGTGATCTTGCCGACAATATGCGGGATGAAGAACAGGCCGCAGATTATGCGCAGAATGTTGAACTCATTGAATAAATCGAAACTTGCGAGCATACTTGACGCTCCTCCCAACCCTTTGCACGCGTTCTAGCGGTGCCGCAATTTCATGCGCCGTCGCGCCGGGTCGCCAGCGGTGCCGATCATCCGACAATGTTACCCACGCGCCGGTTTGAACGCCCGCAAACGCGTCGGCGGTGCGGCAAAAATTTAAGGCGTCAGCGTCCGAGCGACCCGGAAGCCCAGGCTGTTGGACTGGATAAAGGTGGTGCCCCGGCCCCGGCTGGCGGCGCGGAGGTTGGCCGGGTTGTTGTCCCAGCCGCCGCCGCGGAGGATGCGGGAAGAACAATCGCCGCCCACAGTCCACGCCGTGCCGTCGGCCGGTGAGCCCTCATAGTTGGCGTGGTAACAATCCTCGATCCATTCCGAAACATTGCCGTGCATATCGTGGAGACCGAATGCATTGGCTGCGAATGAGCCGACCGGGGTGGGCTTTTTGCCATCCCCTTCGCTGCCGCAGCCGAGGCAGTTGGCTTTGCCCTGGCCGACCTCGTCGCCCCACGAATAGGTCGTTTTCGCTCCCGCGCGCGCGGCATATTCCCACTCCGCCTCGGAGAGCAGGCGATAGGGTTCGCCGGTCATCTTGGAGAGCCAGGCCGCATAGCGCTGGGCCTCCATCCAGCTCACATTGATCACGGGCTTGCGGCCGCGCCCGAAGCCCTTGTCGGCGACCTGCGGGCTGCAATCGCCGTAGGCTGCGCACGCCTCCCACTCGTCGAATGTCACTTCGAATTTCGACACGGCGAACGGCGCGGCAATCGTCACCTTGTGCTGCGGGCCTTCGCTGCTCGTCCGGCCCTCTTCGGTTGCCGGCGACCCCATCATGAAGTCGCCGGCAGGCACGACGACCATCTCGGGGCAGCCTTCGGCGCATTCCCTGAACGTATCCCCTGGCTTCAGCGCCCGCTCGGCAGAAAGGCTGAGCACGTAAGGCCGGACCTGGGTGTACCGGAACCACTGTCGTCTCAGGTACGACTGGCTGACCCAGGCAACGGCCACGACAAGGATGCCGCCCACCGCCGCGTAAGCGAGAGCGCGCTTATGCCGGACGCGCGCCTTCGCCTTGCTCTCTTGCTTGGTGCTCTGGTCGATGAACTCCAGGTCGGCCGCGGGTAAAGCCTCGCTGCGCTTCGCACGCCAGCTCTGGGCCTCGGCCAGGCTTGCTCCCTTCAGGAGCGCGCCGCTCTTCGCACTGTCGGACGTATCCTTCCACCCGCGCCGGGCGGCTTCGAGCCCGGTTTTCCACGTCAGGAATTCGCGTTCGGCAGTGATCCAATCGGACAACTTGCGCCAGCGCCGGAAGATCACCTCGTTCGCCACCTCGACGTAGGGCTCCCCGCCCTTGGGCGTCGCCACGACGAGAAGACGGTTTGGATGTTCGGCCAGCTTTTTGACGAGCTGCCATTCCTCGTCGGGAAACTCGGAGCGCGGCGCGCGCCGTCGGGTCGGCTCCTCGCCGGTGCGCAGGTTGGCAAGCTTCAGCGCGAAAATCCGGCGGAGGTGGGCTTCGGCGTTCGGATGGGCGGCGAGGAACGCTTCGGCGCGACCGACCAGCCCGCCCCCGGATTCGAGGGACTGGGTGGGAAGGCGCAGCACGCCACCCAACAGCCCCTCCATTTTCTCCATTGTCTTTTCGACAAGGCCGCCGCGCTGGCCGGACTTGAGCTGCGTTTTCAGTTCGACGAACACCCGGTTGGTCGCATTGAGACGCCGCCCCAGGATTGACGCGACGTAAAAGAGGATCGTCGGCTCGCGCGCGAGAATGTCGGCGTTGGCGACATAAAACTGAGATGGCTCCACGGCGCGCACGTCCGCGGTATGCGGCTGATTGAGCAAAATGGAGAGCTCGCCGAACACGGCGCCGCTCTCGGTCACGCGGGTGATCTCAATGCCGTCTTTGACGACGGCCACCGTTCCCTTCTTGAGAAACAGCAGTTGCTCGCTCCGCGACCCGGCAAGGAGCACG
>JAEULX010000079.1 GCA_016793685.1 Bradyrhizobiaceae bacterium | reverse complement strand
GCCGCGAAGGAATTCGGCAGCCGGATGCAGCCGTGCGAGGCGGCGTAACCGGGCAGCACGCCCGTATGCATCGCCGTCCCTGACCAGGTGAGCCGCTGCATGTAGGGCATCGGCGCGTTCGCGTACAGATTCGAATAGTGCATCCGTTCCTTCTGAATGACGCTGAACACGCCCGTCAGGGTCGGATGGGCTTTAGTCCCGGTCGATGTCGGCGATTCGGCAATCTTCGTGGTCTGATCGAACACGCGGACGCGCTGCTCGCCGATGGAAACGACAATCGTCAGCGGACCTTTGATCGCCTTCGGCGCTTCCTTCTTCGCCTGCTGCTGCCCCTCATCTCGGGGCTTCTTCGTTTTCTTCCTGCTGACGGCGCGCGGCTGGCGCGCCGGCGGCGCGCGATAGCCATAGCCGGAGTAACCGTAGTTATAATAATAAGCTGCGTCAGCGGGCTCGATGACGACTAATGCCAGGGCCGCGCCCAAGCCAATGCCAACCACACTCCAAACACTCGTCGAACTGCACAGTCGTGCCCGCACAGAGCCGGACACTGCAAGATTATCGGACGAATCAGGACGGTTCACCTAAGCCCCCCTCGTGGCGGCATAGCGCCGGTAGATGCTGCCCAATGTAACGCGGAGCCCCGTCGCTGGTTCCACCCCTTGCATTCTTAATGCTGGATAAATTCCTTAATGCCGGGCCGACGGGTCGCCGGCAGCGAGGGCCGGTCCCCCTGAGCGGCTTGACGCGAACTTGTGCGACACGCCCCTAAGCCCGAGTCTTCGCTTGCCAAATTTCGCGTTTAGGGCGAATCTCGCCGCTCAGCGCTCGCGCGGCCTGAGGCGGCCAGGGGGAAACCATGAGCGGTGAAAACCACGCCGAATCTTCATCGCAATTGCCGGTCGCCGTTCATAAGCCGGACCCCGTCGTGCGGGCGGTCAGCGTCGGCGAGATCGTCGACGCCCTGGCTGAGGGCTTGCGCGACTTCCAGAGCGCCCCGGTCTATGGCCTCACGTTCGGGGCGATTTACGCGATCGGGGGAATCCTGATCGTCCTCTGCGTCTCCGCGTTAGGCGCGAGCTACCTCGCCTATCCGCTGGCGGCCGGCTTCGCACTGATCGGCCCATTCATCGCCGTCGGATTGTACGAGGTGAGCCGGCGGCGCGAAACCGGCCAGCCCTTGTCCTGGTCGGCGGTGATCGGGACGATCATCGCGCAAAGCCGGCGCGAACTCGGCTGGATGGCCTTCGTCACCGTCTTCATCTTCGTCATCTGGATGTATCAGGTCCGCCTGCTCATCGCCCTCATGCTCGGGCTGAAATCCTTTTCGTCGCTGCGCGAATTCCTGCTCGTCGTGACCACCACGCCGGAAGGGTGGATCTTCCTGATCATTGGCCATGTGCTGGGCGCGGTCCTGTCGCTCGTCCTGTTCTCGCTGACGGTGGTGTCGTTTCCGCTGCTGCTCGATCGCGACATCGACTTCGTGACGGCCATGATCACCAGCGTGCGCGCGGTGGTGGCAAGCCCGGGTCCGATGATCGGATGGGCCGCGGTGGTCGTGATCCTGATGATTACCGCATGCCTGCCCGCGTTTCTTGGACTGCTGGTGGTGCTGCCGGTGCTCGGTCACGCGACCTGGCATCTGTACCGGCATATCGTTCCGCCGCAGCCGTAATCGACCGACCGGGCCCCCTCGCCGCCCGGCGACGCCGCTTCGGGCATTGCCGGGAGAGAAACGTGAGAGACGCGCGCGGTCCGAGGCGGCGGCCGCCATTCCGCCGCTCAGACGTGCGGCGTCAGCCGAACGTCTTGGTCAGCCAGACCACCAGGACGCCGACCGCGGCGCTGATCAGGCCGATCACCCGCAATGTCTGTTCGGGCGTCTCCAGGATGGCGACGGCCGAGCGGCGCGCCGGTCCGGGAAACGCCGCGAAGAACAACCCCTCGAGCACGAAAACAAGGCCAATCGCAACGAAGAGCTGGGACATCGGGCGGGTCCGCGGATTGGGCCTGAGCCTTTGAGCATTCTCCGGCGAGGCGGAATCGGTTCGCCGCAACCGCACGCGGGCACTCAAGGATACCTGGAACGAACTCCGGGTCGACCGGGGCGGAATTCGTCCAGGTCCACGATCACTGCGCCGGCGGCGCAGGCGGCGGCGGTGGCGCAGCCGACGTGCGCGGCGGCGGATTGGCGCGGCCGGCGCCGGCCGGATTGCCGAAGTAGCGGAAGAAATCGGAATCGGGCCGCAGCAGGAGCCGGGTATCGCTCGGCTTCAATCCGGCCTCATAGGCCTGCATCGAGCGGTAGAAGGAGAAGAAGCCCGGGTCCTTGCCGAACGCCTCGGCGAAAATGCGGTTGCGCTCCGCATCGCCCTCGCCGCGCGTCTGCTCGGCTTTCGACGTCGCGTCGGCGACCAGCACCGTCACCTCGCGATCGGCGCGGGCGCGTATCTCCTGGGCGCGCTGGCTGCCCTGCGCGCGGAACTCGGCCGCTTCGCGCTGGCGCTCGGTCTGCATGCGCTGGTACACCGCCTGGCTGTTCTGCTCGGGCAGATCGGCGCGGCGGATGCGCACGTCGACGACCGAGATGCCGAAAGCCTGCGCCTCGCGATCAAGCTGCTCGCGCACGCGATTCATCAGGTGCTCGCGCTGATCGCGCACGACCTGGGTCAATGTGGCCTCGCCGAGCACCCGCCGAAGCGCCGCATTGAGCAAGGTCGACAGCCGCGAATTGGCGCCCTCGATCGTCCCCACCGTCTGGTAGAACCGCAGCGGATTGATGATCTTGTAGCGCGCGAAGGCATCGACCACGAGGCGCTTCTGGTCCGACGCGATGACTTCCTGCGCCGGATTTTCCAGGTCGAGGATCCGCTTGTCGACGTAAATCACGTTGTCGATCAAGGGTATCTTCCAGTGCAATCCGGGCTGGGTGACGACGCGCACCGGCTCGCCGAGGCGGACGACAAGCGCCTGCTGAGTCTGATAGAGCGTGAACACCGCGCTATAGCCGAGCACCAGCACCAACACGATGACGACGGCGGCGATGCCGCCCACGATGCCGAGCCTCATCGGTTCGCTCCCGACTGCGAGCGTTGCTGTTGCGCCGACGGGTTCGCGCGCTTCGTCAGCTCGTCGAGCGAAATATAGGGGACGACCCCGCCGCCGCTGGCGCCGGTCGAATCAAGAATGATCTTGTCGGTGCCGCCGAGCACACGTTCCATGGTCTCGAGATAAAGCCGCTCGCGGGTGATCTCCGGCGCCTTGCGATATTCGCCGTAGATCTTGTCGAAGCGCCCGGCCTGGCCTCTCGCCTCGGCGACCGTCTGTTCGCGATAGGCTTCCGCCGACTGGGTGATCTGCGCGGCGCGGTCGCGCGCCTCGGGAATGACGCGGTTGGCGTAGGTCTGCGCCTCGTTCTGCGCCCGCTCGGAGTCGGCGCGCGCCGCCTGCACGTCGCGGAACGCGTCGATCACCTGCGACGGCGGATCGACCTTCTGCAATTGGACCTGCGTGATCTGAATGCCCGCCCCATAGTCGTTGAGAATCTTCTGCATCAGCTCCTGCACGCCGGTTTCGATATTCTGCCGCGCCCCGGTGAGGATCGGCTGGATCTCCGATCGGCCGATCACCTCGCGCATGGCGCTTTCCGCGACCGCCTTTACGGTTCCTTCCGGGTTCTGGATGTTGAAGAGATATTTCGCCACTTCATCCGGCTTGATCACCCAGAAGACGGCGAAGTCGACGTCGACGATGTTCTCGTCGCCGGAGAGCATGAGGCTCTCTTCCGGAATGTCGCGCATGGTCGAGCCGCGGCGCACGTCCTCGACGATCCGCATGCCGATATCGATGCGGTTGACGCGCGTGACCTTCGGCAGGAGCACGGTCTCGATCGGATAAGGCAGGTGATAATTCAGGCCCGGCTTGCCGTCGCGGACATATTTTCCGAAGCGGAGCACGACGCCGAGTTCGTCCGGCTCGACGCGGTAGAAGCCCGAAAGGCCCCACAGCGCAAGCGCGGCGACCACGATGAGAACGATTCCGCGTCCTCCCAGGCTGCCGCCGGGAAGTACGTTTTTCAGCCTGTCCTGGCTGCGGCGCAGCAATTCCTCGAGGTCGGGCGTGCTCGGTCCCGGCGATTGCGGACCGGAGCCCCACGGCCCCTTGGGGCCGGGTCCCCACGGACCACCACCCTGATTGCTCCACGGCATAGCGAGCCCTTCCCTTCGTTCCTGACGGGGCGGATCTTGGTCTGGCGGGCGCGCTAGCCCGCCTTGCGCCGACCGGCCTTTATCTGGCGCAGGCGCATCCGGCAAAGATGTGACTTGGGTTATAGGAAACCAACCCCTGGATCAACGCGCGGCCTTGCCGCGCAGTGACGCATGGGTTCAGGGCGTGTTCGCGGCCCGCACATAGCTTATGAACGTGAAAGTCGCCTCGTCCTGGGCGCTCGCTTCGCCTTCGCGCCGCGCGGTCTCGCGCCACTCCGTCTCCGCGATGGGAGGAAACAGGGCGTCGCCCGTCGGCTGCGCGTGCACGCGCGTGATCTCGAGGCGCGACGCCAGAGGCATCGTCTGCGCGTAGATATCGGCGCCGCCGATGATCATGATCGCATCGACGCCGCGCCGCAGCGCGTCGCCACGCGCGGCTTCCAGTCCTGCTTCGAGGTTTGGGGCGACGATGAGGCCCGGCGCGCAGAAGCTGCGGTCCCGGGTGACGACGATGTTGGTGCGCCCCGGCAGCGGCCGCCCGATCGACTGATAGGTCTTGCGCCCCATCAGCACCGGATGGCCAAAGGTCAGCGTACGGAAATGCTGCAGATCGGACTTGAGCCGCCATGGCAGCCCGCCGGCGCGGCCGATGACGCCGTTCTCGGCAACGGCAGCGACGAGGACGAGTGCGACGTTTTCCACAGCGCCGATGCTCACTTGACCGCGCCGCCCTCCCCTCACTCGAATTTCAGGAAATGGTAGTGCCAGGGCTCGAGGTCGACGAACAGCCCCTGCTCGCTGAGTTCATCGCCGTCGCGCACGTAGCATTCCCAGTTCAGCGTCTCCACCAACCGCCAGGTGCGATCGCGCAGGTCGTCCCACGGCAGTTGCACCCGCGCCTGCGAGCGCGACTCGGACAGGTTCACCACCACCAGCGTCCGTTCCGCCCCGAGCCGCCAGGTCCAGGCGACGATATTGTGGAAGCTGCCGTTGTCGGGCCAGCCGTGGCGGTCGCACAAACGCCATTCCCCGGTGTGGAACAGGTCGGCGTGAACCGCGCTCAACAGGCTGCGGTAAAACGC
>JAEULX010000072.1 GCA_016793685.1 Bradyrhizobiaceae bacterium | reverse complement strand
CGCAGCCCGAGCAGGTCGCGGATGCCTTGCACGGCGGCGTCGCGATACGCCTCCGGATTTTCCGACAGGAGTTTGTGGGCGACGAGGGCGCCGTCGGGACGCCGCCCGATAACGTCGGTGAAGGTGCCGCCGCGATCGATCCAGAACTCCCAGCTCCCGGCCGTTGTGTCAGGCTTGTCGCGCGTCATGCCTACCCCGGCCGATGATTGGTCCCGTCATGCTGGCGGCGGTGTGAGGCGCCGCCGTTCGGCATCCACCGCGGCCTTGGCCGCAACCAAGGATACCGGGCATGCCGTCGCGCGCCGCGCCGGACCGACGGACGAAGCCGTCATCCAGAGCCCGCCGCATCCGTCAGCTCTGAACGGGCGGAAGACCGCGCACCAGCTTACGGAACGCGTCGCCGCGATCCTCGAAATTCTTGAACTGGTCGAACGAGGCGCAGGCGGGCGAGAGCAGCACGACCGGTTCGGCCGTCCCCGATGCAGCGGCGTCCTGCGCCGCCGCGGCGACTGCGCGCTCCAGCGTGCCGACGATGACGTAGGGCAGCCTGCCGTCCAGCGTCTTGGCGAACTGCGGCGCCGCCTCGCCGATCAGATAGGCCTTGCGGATGCGCGGAAAGTACCCGTCGAGCGAGGCGATGCCGTCCGACTTGGGCCGGCCGCCGGCGATCCAGTAGATGTCCGAGAAGCAGGCGAGCGCGCGCGCGGCGGCGTCGGCGTTGGTCGCCTTCGAATCGTTGACGAAGGCGACGCGGCCCTGCCGGCCCACTTCCTCGATGCGGTGGGCGAGCCCGGGATAGCTGCGCAGGCCCTCCTGGATCGTAGCCGGCGCGATGCCGAGCGCGAGCGCCGCCGCCGTCGCGCAGGCGGCGTTCTGGGCGTTGTGCACGCCGCGCAGCGTGGGAATGCCGCCGATGGATGCGATCTCCTGCGCTACTCCGCCCTCGGCGCGCAGGATGCGGTCCCCCTCGACATAGATGCCCTCGTCCAGCGGCCGGCGGACGGAGATGCGCACCACGCGCCGGCCCGACCGCGCGACGCGGTCGGCCGCGGCCTCGCACCAGCCGTCGTCGACGCCGATGATCGCCGTGCCGTCCGGCTGCACGCCGGCGACGAGCCGCTCCTTGATGCCGGCATAGTTCGCCATGGTGCCGTGCCGGTCGAGGTGGTCTTCGCTGACATTGATCAGGATGCCGACGGAGGGATCGAGGCTCGGCGCAAGTTCGATCTGGAACGACGAAATTTCGATGACATGCACGCGGCCGGGGTGCGGCGGCTTGAGCGACAGGATGGCGGTGCCGATATTGCCGCCGACCCCCACCTCCTTGCCGGCAGTGGCGAGCAGGTGCGCGGTGAGCGCCGTTGTCGTCGATTTCCCGTTGGTGCCCGTCACCGCGACGAAGGGCGCGTCGGGCGCATGGCTGTGACGTTCGCGGCAGAACAGCTCGATGTCGCCGATCACCTCGACCCCCGCGGCGCGCGCCAGCACCACTGTCCAATGCGGCGCGGGATGGGTAAGGGGAACGCCGGGTGCGAGCACGAGCGCGCTGATGCGCGACCAGTCGATCCTGTGCAGGTCGGCGGTCGGGATGCCGGCGCTCGTCGCATACTCGATGCGCTCGGCGCTGTCGTCCCAACCGATCACGTCGGCGCCGCCCGCGAACAGCGCGCTCGCGGTCGCGAGACCGGAGATGCCGAGGCCGAAGATCGCGACTTTCTTCCCGGCGAAGGTGGTGACGGGAATCATGCAGGTGCTCCAAAGCCGAAAGGGGCTCGTATCGCCTATCTCAATTTCAACGTCGAGAGGCCCGCGAGCGCAAGGACGACCGAAATGATCCAGAAGCGAATCACGATCTGCGGCTCGGTCCAGCCGAGCTGTTCGAAGTGGTGGTGCAGCGGCGCCATGCGGAACACGCGCTTGCCCGTGAGCTTGAAGGAGAGGACCTGAACGATCACCGAGACCGCCTCCAGCACGAACAGGCCGCCGATGATGCCGAGCACCATCTCATGCTTGGTGACGACGGCGATCGTGCCGAGCAGCCCGCCGAGCGCGAGCGAGCCGGTGTCGCCCATGAAGATCGAGGCGGGCGGCGCGTTGAACCAGAGGAATCCCAGTCCGGCCCCGAGAATGGCGGCGCATAAGACCGTCAGCTCGCCCGCGCCGGCGACGTAGTTGAGCTGCAGATACTCGGCGAACACGAAGTTGCCGACCACCCAGGAGATGGCGGCAAAACTGGCCGAGGCGATCATCACCGGGACGATCGCGAGGCCGTCGAGACCGTCGGTGAGGTTCACGGCATTGCCGGCGCCGACAATGATGAACGTGCCGAATGCGACAAAGAACCAGCCGAGGTCGATGGCGACGCCCTTGATGAAGGGCAAGGCGAGCGCGGTGGCGAACGGTGGCCGGCCGATATTGGCGAGCGCGATGCACGCCACCAGGGCGATCAGGCACTCGAGCGCGAGGCGCATCTTGCCGGGGAAACCCGCATGCGACTGCTTCGTCACTTTCAGGTAGTCGTCGTAGAAGCCGATCAGCCCGAAGCCCAGCGTGACGAAGAGCACCACCCAGACGTAAGGGTTGGTCGGGTTGGCCCACAGCACCGTCGACATCACGAGGCCGCTGAGGATCATCAGGCCGCCCATGGTGGGCGTGCCCTTCTTGGTGACGAGGTGGGATTGCGGGCCGTCGGTGCGGATCGGCTGGCCTTTGCCCTGCTTCATGCGCAGCTTGGCGATGATGACCGGCCCGAACAGGAATACGAACAAGGCGGCGGTCACGATCGCGCCGGCGGCGCGGAACGTGATGTAGCGGAATACGTTGAACACGCCCACCTTGTCGGAGAGTTCAGCGAGCCAATAGAGCATCGGTCTGCCTGTTGTCCTCAGCCTTGCGCCGGAATGCCGTCCCGGGCCTTCCCCTGCGGGGAGTAGCGTCGCACCAGCGACTTGACGATCGGGCCCATGCGCGAGCCGTGCGACCCCTTCACCATGACGGCGTCGCCGCCGCGCAACGCGCCCGCCAGTTCCGCTTCGAGATCCTCGGCGGTCGGCGCATAGGCGCCGCGGCGCTCGGCCGGGAGGGCCTCCCACAGCGCCGCCATCAACGGGCCGGCGCAGAATACGAGGTCGATCGCATGCGTGGCGATCGGCGCGGCGAGCTCGCGGTGCAGATCGGCGCCCGCAGGGCCGAGTTCGAGCATGTCGCCGAGCACGGCGATGCGCCGTCCGCGCGGGCCGAGCGGGGTGTCGCCGAGCAGCGCGAGCGCCGCCCGCATCGAGGTCGGGTTGGCGTTGTAGCTCTCGTCGATCAGAAGCGCGGTTCCGCCCGGCACGTCGATCGGCGTGCGTACGCCGCGCCCGGGCGGCGGCGTCTGCTGGGCGAGCGCGAGCGCGCCGAGCGCGAGATCGCCGCCGAGCAGGCTCGTGGCGGCAAGAACGGCGAGCGAGTTGAGCACGAAATGGCGGCCCGGCGCGCCGATGCGATAATCGACCCGCGCGCCCAATATATCCGCCTCGACCATCGACCCATCGGGTTGAGGCACGCACCTGATCAGCCGCGCCTGGGCGCGCGCATGTTCGCCGAAGCCGATGACGGTGCCGATGCCGGCCTGCGTCGCGCGCCGCTTCAGCCGGGCGAAATAGGGATTGTCCCGGTTGATGACGGCGGCGCCGCCCGGCTCGATCCCGAGAAAGATCTCCGCCTTGGCGTCGGCGATGCCGTCAAGGCCATTGAAGAACTCGAGATGCACCGGCTCGACGGCCGTCACCACCGCGACATGCGGGCGGACGAGCCGGGTCAGCGGGGTGATCTCGCCGGCATGATTCATGCCGATCTCGAACACCCCGTAGCGCGCCGTCTCCGGCATGCGCGCAAGCGAGAGCGGCACGCCCCAGTGATTGTTGAAAGACGCGGTGGAGGCGTGGGTCTCGCCGTCGGCGCGCAGCGCGAGCCGCAGCGCCTCCTTGGTCGAGGTCTTGCCCACCGATCCGGTGATGGCGGCGATCTTCGCCGTCGAACGGGCGCGGGCGGCGCGGGCGAGATCGCGCAAGCCTTCGAGCACGTCGGCGACGACGAGCAGCGGTGCATCGGCGGGAAGCCCGGCAAGCTTGTCGGCGGCGACGACCGCCAGTCCTGCGCCTTTGTCCAATGCCGCCGCGACGAACGCATGCCCGTCGTGGCGGTCGCCGGCGATGGCGAAAAAGGCTTCTCCCGGGCCAATCGTCCGGCTGTCGATCGATATGCCGGTCACGCTGGCCGGGAGCGTGTTCCTTCGCTCGGCCCGCATGGCCTCGGCCATGGGGGCGACCGTCCATAGCGGCGGCGTCGTCATGCACTCTTCTCCCGCAGCGCCGCCGCGATGGCTTCGTGATCGCTGAAGGGCAGGGTGCGCCCGGCAATCGTCTGCCCCGTTTCGTGCCCCTTGCCCGCGACCAGCAGCACGTCGCCCGCGCCGAGTTCGTCGATCGCGTGCTGGATCGCCTCGCGCCGGTCGCCGATCTCGATGGCGCCGGGCGCGGCGGCGAGAATCGCGGCGCGGATTGCGGCTGGCTCCTCGCTGCGCGGATTGTCGTCGGTGACGATGACGCGGTCGGCCTTCTCCGCCGCGATCTCTCCCATCAGCGGGCGCTTGCCCTGGTCGCGGTCGCCGCCGCAGCCAAATACGACGATCAGCCGGCCATGCGCGTAAGGCCGCAGCGCTTCGATGGCCTTGGCGAGCGCATCCGGCTTGTGCGCGTAGTCGACGAAGATCGGGGCGCCGTGCCGGTGGCCGACGAGTTCGAGCCGGCCCTTCGCGCCCTTGAGGCCTTCCAGTTCGTTGAAGACGGCGGCGGGGTCGCAGCCGGTCGCGATCGCCTGGCCGGCGGCGACGAGCGCGTTGTCGACCTGGAACGCGCCGACCAGCGGCAGCCGGATGCGATGGCTCGCGCCGGCATGGTCGATCTGCAGCGTCTGGGAGAATCCGTCGATCGCGCAGTCGACCAGCCGGATGTCGCGGCCGCGCCGGCCCACGGTCAACACGCGCTTCGTGCGCTTGGTGGCGGCGGCGACGAAGGTTTCGGCATGGTCATGATCGACGTCGATCACGGCGACGCCGTCCTCGTTCAGGAGGCGTTCAAACAAAATGAGCTTCGCCTTCAGATAGGCGGCGAAGGTCAAGTGGTAATCGAGATGATCGCGGGTGATGTTGGTGAAGCTCGCGACATCGATATGCACGCCGTCGAGCCGGCGTTGATCGAGACCGTGCGAGGAGGCTTCGAGCGCGAGGTGGGTGATGCCGCCATCGGCGAGCTGGGCGAGCGTCTCGTGCAACTCGACCGGATCGGGCGTGGTGAGCGAGCCGTAGCGCTCTTCGGTCGGCGTGACCAAGCCGACCGTTCCGATGCTTGCCGACGGAAGCCCGAGCGCGCTCCAGATCTGGCGGGTGAAAGAGGCGACCGACGTCTTCCCGCTGGTGCCGGTGACGGCGGCGATGACGCGGGGCTGGCGCGCGAAGAACTTCGCCGCGGCGATCGCCAGGGCGCGCCGCACGTCCGGCGTCAGCACCAGGGCGACGTCGCCGGGGAGCGGCTCGGCGGGAGCGCGCTCCGCAAGAACGGCGACCGCGCCGGCGGCGAGCGCTGCGGGGATGTAGCTTGTTCCGTCGGCCTTGCTGCCCGGAACCGCCGCGAACAGGACGCCGGGTTTGACCTTGCGGCTGTCGGCGCAAACGCCCGTTATCGAACGCGACGCATGACGCTCGTCGCATCGTGCGTCCGCCTCGAGAAGATCGTGCAACTGCATGCTGATCCCGTGCTAACAGCCGGGGCTGCGCCCCTCGGCGTCACCCGTTTAGAGCATTTCGGTGGCCAGTGTGAAGCGAATCGCGGCTGAAAAGCGGCAGCCGCTCACTGCCTAAACCGGAACGTGCATGCCGCGCAACGCGCCGTCCGCGCCTCATCGGCCCGTTTTCATGGTGGCGAGGATCAACCGGTCCGCGGGGGGAAGGTCGAAACGCGGCTTGACGCCGAGCATCGGCGCAATGCGCGCGATCACCTTGGCGGCGGTGGGCGCAGCGTTCCAGCCCGCGGTGGCGAAGCCATGGGTCTCGGGCAGCGGCTGCGGTTCGTCGAGCATGATCAGCACGAGGTAGCGGGGATCGTCGGAGGGCATGACGGCGATGAAGTCGCACAGGAGCTTGGTCTTGCTGTAACGGCCGCCGACGACTTTCTCCGCGGTGCCGGTCTTGCCGCCGACATAGTAGCCGGCGACGTCGGCTTTCGCGCCGCTGCCTTTCTCTGCGTTCAGCCGCATGAGATAGCGCATGGCGACGCTGGTCTCCGGCTTGAGCACGCGCTTGGCGACGGCGCGCGCCTCGTCCTCGCTGCGCTTGAGGAAGGTGGGCGGGATCAGATTGCCGCCGTTCATCAGCGCGCCGAACGCCATCAGCGCCTGCAGCGGCGCAACCGAAAGCCCGTGCCCGAACGAGATGGTGACGGTGTTGAGTTCGCCCCAGCGCTTGGGGACGATCGGCTCGGCGCTCTCCGGCAGTTCGGTGCGCATCCGATCGAGCTGTCCGATCTTGCGCAGGAACGCTTTATGTCCTTCGACCCCGACCGCGAGCGCCATCTTGGCGGCGCCGATATTGGACGAGTAGGTGAATATCTCGGGCACGGTCAGCACGCGATGCTGGGCGTGATAGTCGCTGATGGCGAACTTGCCGTAGCGAAGCGAGGCGCGCGCATCGAACGACGAATTGAGCGTCGCCTTGCCGGCGTCGAGCGCCATCGCCACGGTGAGCGCCTTGAAGGTCGATCCCATCTCGAACACGCCGGTGGTGAGCCGGTTGATGCGATTGGGATCGAGCGCCTCCTTGGGATTGTTCGGATCGTAGTCGGGGTAGGAGACCATGGCGACGATTTCGCCGGAGCGCACGTCGAGCACCACGCCGGCCGCGGCCTTGGCCTTGAATTTCTCCGCCCCGGCCGCGAGTTCGTCGCGCATCGCGTGCTGCACGCGCAGGTCGACCGCGAGTTCGATCGGCTCCTGCTGCCGGTCGGAGGCGAAGCCCGCGCGGTGCAGGTCGGCAAGCCCGCGGTTGTCGAGCCACTTCTCGATGCCGGCGATTCCCTGATTGTCGATATTGACGTGGCCGATCAGGTGCGAGATTTCGCGCCCGTTGGGGTAGACGCGCTTGTTCTCGTTGAGGAAGCCTACGCCGGGAATGCCGAGGCGATGCACCTCGCGTTGCGTCTTCGGCTTGATCTCGCGCTTGAGCCAGGCGAAGCCGCGCTTCGAGCCGAGGCGATCGCGCAATTCCGACGTATCGAGGTCGGGTATTACCGCGGTGAGGAGTTCGACCGCTTCGTCGACGTCGATCAGGCGCTTCGGCTCGGCAAACAGCGACGGGACTTTGACGTCGGTGGCGAGGATTTCGCCGTTGCGGTCGACGATGTCGGGGCGCGCGGTTGCGAGAGCGTCGCTCGACCCGACGCGCCGCGCCGCATGACTGTCGGGGACGACGGCGAACAGGACGAGACGCGTCGCGATCACCGTGTAGATCAGCGCGAAGCAGAGTATCGCAAGCCCGATGCGCGCCTTGGTCTTGCGCACGCGGTCGACGTTCTGATTGTACAGCAGCGTTTGCGTGATGCGGCGCAGCAGCGGAACGCGCGGCGCGCTCGTCTGGGCGTCGTCGGCGGGTTGATTGGCCTCGGCGGTGGTGTCGCTCATGGCTTACCTCGTACGCACGGGCTGGCGGACGCTTCCGGTCGCGGTCTCGGCCGGTGCTTTCGGCTCGCTGGAGGCGAACGATTCGACCTCCGGCTCGATGGTGTCGGTGGTCCGCAGCGGAATTGAATCGACGGTGTTGACCTGCTGCGGATCGAACGACTTGAGCGCGAGATAATGATCCGCCAGGTACTGAATTCGCCCTGGATTCTCCTGCTTCGCGGTCTCCGCGCGAAGCGCGGCGATTGCATCGCGCTCACGGTGGATCTGCGTTCGCAGCTTGGCCACCCGCTCCGCTTCGACGGTGGCGGCGACCTTGATTTTGTAGACATAGGCCGCGGCGAGCACGAGCGCGGCGGCGACGATCAGGTTGAGCAGGCGCATTTCAGCCTCCCCGCATCAGCGCGGCGAGCGTCGGCAGCCGTGGGAGACCCGGCACATCGGATCCACGGGCTGGCGCTTCGGTTCGTTCGGCCGCGCGCAGCTTTGCTGAGCGTGCGCGCGGATTGGCGGCGGTTTCGTCGGCGTCGGGAGTCACCGGACGCTTGGTCAGCACGCGGAAAGTCGCCGCCGCGTGCGGCGCATCCGGAAGGTGGCGCGACACCCCGGGCGTCGTGCTGCGGTCGACGAGGAAGGTCTTGACCATGCGGTCTTCGAGCGAGTGGAACGCGACGGCGACGAGCCGTCCGCCCGGTTTGAGGGCGCGCTCCGCTGCGAGAAGCCCCTGGGCAAGCTCCCCCAACTCGTCGTTCACGATCAGGCGCAGCGCCTGGAAAGTGCGCGTCGCCGGGTGAATATCGCCCGGCCGCATGCGCACGACGCGTGCGACGATTTCGGCGAGCGCCCCGGTGGTGCGGATCGGCTGCTCGGCGCGGGCGCGCGCAATGGCGCGGGCGACGGCGCGCGCATGGCGCTCCTCGCCGAGCGTCGCGATGATGTACGCAAGATCGCGCTCGGAAGCCGAAGCGACGATATCGGCCGCCGTCGGCCCCTCGTCGCCCATGCGCATGTCGAGCGGTCCGTCCAGCCGGAAGGAGAAGCCGCGCGCCGCGCTGTCGATCTGCATGGAGGAAACGCCGAGATCGAAGACGACGCCGTCGGCGCGGCCGGGCCCGCCGGCCGCCTCTTCGAGCGCGGAAAAGCGGCTCTGCATCAGCGTGAGCCGGCCGCCTGCCGCGTCGACCAGGCCGGCGCCGAGCGCGATCGCGGTACGGTCGCGGTCGAGGCCCAGCACCTGCACGTCAGCCGCGGCGGCAAGGATCGCGCGTGTATAGCCGCCGCCGCCGAACGTCGCGTCGATATAGAGGCCGTGGCTGCGTATGCCGAGAAATTCGACCACCTGCCGGGCGAGCACGGGAATGTGGCGAGCCGGTCCGCCAGCGACACCCGCTTGGGTGTCGCGGCCCGTCATCATTCCCGTGCTCCGTCGCCCGGCGTGCCGCGCTCTGAGCCCAGGCGCTTGGTCAACGCGCGCACCGCGATCGTGGCCTTCTCGAGATGCGCACGGAACTGTTCCGGTTCCCAGATTTGGAAGCGATTGCCGAGCCCGACGAAGCTGACCGAGTCGCCGATTCCCGCGTGGCTCTTCAGCAGGTCCGTCAAGACAATCCGACCCTCGCCGTCGATCTTCAACGTTTCGCTTCGCCCATACAGCGCGACCAGCAGTTCCTCCCGCTGTTCGGAGTACGGCGCATACCGCGCAATCAACTGCTCGATGTCCGCAAGCAACGCCTGACCCCCGGCATCGATCGCGGGCTGGTCGAGACTCGGATAGCAGTACAACCCCTCGAATCCGCCGCGGGAGAGCACGGCTCGGAACGCCGCCGGAATCGACACCCGCCCTTTCGCGTCGAGCCGCGACGTGCAGTTCGCGACAAACCGGTCCATAATCGTGCACACACCGTGCCGACCGGATGGTGGGACGAATCAGCGACCGGAAATCGACCGGTCCTGAGGGGTGTCCCAAACCCGGTTGACACTCTCCCGTTGGGATAGTTTGGGATATCATGGGCTCATATGGGCGTCAATGGAGGCGACATCGCCGGCGGCCCTCGCCTGTGCGAGACCGTTTGCGATTAACTGCTGTTAAACTTAAAGAAACGTTTCCTGCCCCTGCCGATCACGAAAACCCATGCGAATAGCGCTCATCAGCGACATCCATGCCAATCGCGAGGCCTTCGAGGCCTGTCTCGAGCACGCCCAGCGCAACGGGGTCGACGAATACGTCTTCCTCGGCGACTACGTGGGCTACGGCGCCGACCCCGGTTGGGTCGTTGATTCGGTAATGGCTTACGTGGAGCGGGGCGCGGTTGCCGTCCTCGGGAACCACGACGCCGCGGCGGTCGGCCAGAACGCCGACATGAACGAAGACGCCGCGGCCGCCATCGAGTGGACCAAGACCAAGCTCACCGCGGAACAGAGCAAGTTTCTCAGCGAGTTGCCGCTGACGGCGCGGCGCGGCGACTATCTGTACGTGCATGCGAACCCCGTTGCGCCCGCCGAGTGGGGGTATGTCGCCGATCTCTATTCCGCGTCGCGTTCGCTGGTGTCGACCCAGGCGCACGTGACCTTTTGCGGCCATACGCACGTGCCGACCCTGTTCCACATGTCCATCACCGGCAAATTCGCCGGCTTCGATCCCATCGACCGGGTCGAGATTCCGCTGACGGCGCGGCGCCGCTGGCTGGCGGTTATCGGCTCGGTCGGGCAGCCGCGCGATCACAATCCGGCCGCCTGTTATGCGATGCTCGACGATGCCCAGGACGTGTTGACCTATATCCGTGTTCCCTACGACATCGACACCGCGGCCAATAAGATCCGCGACGCCGGGCTTCCGATCGGGCTGAGCTACCGCCTGTATCAGGGATATTGACCAGGGACATTGCGTTTGCTGAACGGCCGTCCTCTTCAAGTCGGTGACGTCATCGACGGCTTCCGCCTCGACGAGCAACTCGAGCCGGGCGGCATGGCCGACTTTTGGCGGGTCTCGCATGCCGGACTCAAAATCCCGCTGATCATGAAGATCCCGCTTCTGCGCCGGGGCGAGGATCCGTTGACGATCGTCGGCTTCGAGCAGGAGCAGATGATCCTCGCGCGGCTCACCGGGCCGCACGTGCCGCGCTTCGTCGCCGCCGGCGATTTCGAGCGTCCCTACATCGTGATGGAGCACATCGGCGGGCAGTCGCTTTCGACCCAGGTCGCGCCGCTGCCTTTCGACGAAATCGCGCGCATCGGCGCCAAAGTCGCGAGCGCGCTGCGCGACATCCATCAGCAGCACGTCATTCATCTCGATCTGAAGCCGAGCAACATCATTCAGCGCGACAACGACAATGTGGTGCTGATCGATTTCGGTCTGTCGCGTCACCTGCAGCTTCCCGATCTGATCGGCGAGGAGTTCGACAGTCCGGTCGGCACCGGCGCCTATGTCGCGCCCGAGCAGGTGCGGCGCGCCCGCGATGATCCGCGCAGCGACATATTCGCACTCGGCGTGATCCTGTATCTCCTCGCCACCGGCGAATATCCGTTCGGCCAGCCGGAACGCGAATCCGAATGGCGCAGGCGTCTGTGGCGCGATCCGCTTCCTCCCCTCTGGTGGAATCCGGACGTGCCGCCGTGGCTGCAGGAAATCATCCTGCGCTGTCTCGAGATCAAGCCGGACGCCCGCTACGAAACCGCCGCGCAATTGCGATTCGCGTTGCAGCATCCGGATGACGTCGTGCTCACCGAGCGCGCCAGCCGGCGCAATCGCGACGGCGCCGCGACCGTCTTCATGCGATGGTTCGCCAATCGCAACGCGCCGCCGCTGCGCGCGCGCCCCGCCGCCAACCTGCTCGACCGCTCGCCCATCATCATGGGCGCGATCGATCTGTCGCCGGAGGCCGAAGGGTTGCGCGATGCGCTCGTTGTCGCGCTGCGCCGCGTGCTGGCCACGGAGCGGACCGCGCGGTTTGCCTGCGTCAACGTGTTGAAGACGTCGCGCATCGCGCTCGATCCGATGCAGGACGCGCACGGGCGCAATCCGCATCTGCAGCGCCTGGTCGATCTGAAGCACTGGGCGCGCGTGCTGCCGGTCGCGGAAGACCGCATTACCTATCACGTGTTCGAATCGCCCGATCCCGCCGCCGCGATCATCGAATATGCGCGCAACAACAACGTGGACCACATCATCATGGGCGC
>JAEULX010000066.1 GCA_016793685.1 Bradyrhizobiaceae bacterium | reverse complement strand
GGATTGCCGCCGAACACGGCCGCGCCTTCGGGCGACAGGTGGCTCGCGAAGGCGCGCCAGGGGATGAGAACCGTGTAGCCGCCTTCGACATGCGGCCCGACCGCGTTGGGCGGGAGATGCACGCTCAGGCCGCCGCTCTTGCCCCGCTCGGTCGACCGCGCGAGCGCCAGCGGGCCGAGCTTCAACAGCGACGGCTCGATTGCCTTGAGCCATTCGTCCGTGGCGGGATCGGCCGCGACCTCGACGCCGCGCGCCTTCTTCTCCTTGGCGACGGCATTACGGATGAGCGTCGCCAGCGCCGTCATGGTCGGCCCGTTGTCTTTCGTTTCAATGAAGAAGGGGCGCACGCTGACGCGCTTCTGCGTCGCTGAATCCCACAGGATGGTGTCGACGTCGGTGTTCGGATGGGCGCCGCCCATGAATGAATAGTCCAGCCGCAGCACGCTGGTATAGGGACCGACGGCCGAGAGAAGCTTGTAGTTGTGGTCGAACGACCACATGCGGCCGTCGGCGAAGAAGCCCGGATTGTCGCGGAATTCCTGGTCCGCCGCGCGCTTGTTCTTGTCGATCCAGGCCCTGCCTTCCGCCGCGAGATCGCCGAACAGGCCGGGCGTCGCCTTGAAGGTATCCTCCACCGAGAGCTTGGTGATCACGGCCTTGGTTTCGCCGGACACGAGCGTTTCGGCCGCCGTCGGCGCAGCGGCGGCGGCGAGCGCCAGCAGGGCGATCGCTGAGAGAAGCCGGATGGTTCGCGTGGGCATGGCGGCGCCGCTCGACCTGTTCCCCGCGTGCCCTGACGATTCACAATCCCCACGTCCCGGTTTTTCGAGACGTGGGGATCGCGTGCGTACTCAGCGTCGCGGCGAGCATATCTTGCCGCGCTTCTTTTTATCCGCGTGTCGGACCGCTACTCGGCGGCCTCGCGCGTATGGCCCAGCCGCCGGTTGAGCGAGTGTATGAGCTGTTCGGCGGCTTCCGCGATCACGGTGCCGGGCGGGAAGATGGCTTCGGCGCCCGATGCTTTCAGTTCGTCGTAGTCCTGCGGCGGAATAACGCCGCCGACGACGATCATGATGTCGCCGCGGCCTTCGGCGGTAAGCGCGGCCTTGAGCTCCGGCACCAGCGTGAGATGGCCGGCGGCGAGCGACGACACGCCGATGATGTGCGCGTCGTTTTCCACCGCCTGGCGGGCGGCCTCGGCGGGCGTTGCAAACAACGGTCCGATGTCGACGTCGAAGCCGAGATCGGCGAACGCGGATGCGATCACCTTCTGGCCGCGGTCGTGGCCGTCCTGGCCGACCTTGGCGACGAGAATGCGCGGCCTGCGCCCTTCGTCACCCTCGAACTGCGCGACGAGTTTCTGCACCCGATCGATGGACTGCGACATCGCGCTTGCCTCTCGCTTGTAGACGCCGGAGATCGCCCGGATTTCCGCGCGATGGCGGCCGAACACCTTCTCCAGCGCGTAGGAAATCTCGCCGACGGTGGCCTTCGTGCGCGCGGCGTCGACCGCAAGCGCGAGCAGGTTGCCGTTGCCGCCCTCGGCCGCGCGGGTGAGCGCGTCGAGGCATTCCTGCACCTTGGCCGCATCGCGCTCGGCCCTGAGCTGGTTGAGCTTTTCGATCTGCATGTGGCGCACGGCGGTGTTGTCGACCTTGCGCACCTCGATCGCCCGTTCGTCTTCCGGCTTGTACTTGTTGACGCCGATCACCGACTGGGTTCCCGAGTCGATGCGCGCCTGGGTCTTGGCGGCCGCCTCCTCGATGCGCAGCTTGGGAATGCCGGCCTCGATCGCCTTGGCCATGCCGCCCAGCTCTTCGACTTCCTGGATGTGGCCCCACGCCTTCTTGGCGAGTTCGTAGGTGAGCCGTTCGACATAGAAGGAGCCGCCCCACGGATCGGCGATGCGGGTCGTGCCGCTCTCCTGCTGCAGGAACAGCTGGGTGTTACGGGCGATGCGCGCGGAGAAGTCGGTCGGCAGCGCGAGCGCCTCGTCGAGCGCGTTGGTGTGCAGCGACTGGGTGTGTCCCTGCGTCGCCGCCATCGCTTCGATCGCGGTGCGGATCACGTTGTTGAACACGTCCTGCGCGGTGAGCGACCAGCCCGAGGTCTGCGAATGCGTGCGCAGGCTGAGCGAGCGCGGATCGGCGGGGTTGAACTGCTTCATCAGCTTCGCCCACAGCAGGCGGCCGGCGCGCAGCTTCGCCACTTCCATGAAGAAGTTCATGCCGATCGCCCAGAAGAAGGAGAGGCGCGGCGCGAACTTGTCGACGGTCAGTCCGGTGGCGATGCCGGCGCGCACATATTCGACGCCGTCGGCCAGCGTGTAGGCGAGCTCGAGGTCCTGCGTCGCGCCCGCCTCCTGCATGTGGTAGCCGGAGATCGAGATCGAGTTGAACTTCGGCATGTTCGCCGAGGTAAAGCCGAAGATGTCGGAGATGATCCGCATCGAGGGCGCCGGCGGATAGATGTAGGTGTTGCGCACCATGAACTCTTTCAAGATGTCGTTCTGGATCGTTCCTGAAAGCTTGGCCGGCGGCACGCCCTGTTCTTCCGCCGCGACGATGTAGAGCGCCATCACCGGCAGCACCGCGCCGTTCATGGTCATCGACACGCTCATCTGATCGAGCGGGATGCCGGAGAACAGCGTGCGCATGTCGTAGATCGAGTCGATCGCGACGCCCGCCATGCCGACGTCACCCGACACGCGCGGATGATCGGAGTCGTAGCCGCGGTGGGTCGCAAGGTCGAAGGCGACCGAGAGGCCTTTCTGGCCCGCCGCGAGGTTGCGCCGGTAGAAGGCGTTGGAATCTTCCGCCGTCGAGAAGCCGGCATATTGGCGCACGGTCCACGGCTGCGTGACATACATGGTGGGGTAGGGCCCGCGCACATAGGGCGGCATGCCGGGGAAGGTCTGCAGGAAGTCCAGTCCCCTCAGGTCATCCGGCCCGTAGATTGGCTTTACCGGAATGTCTTCCGGCGTGACCCAAGGCGCGGCCGTGCTTTGGGGAGCGGCGGTCGACGGCTCGTTGAAGGCGACCGTTGAGAAATCCGGAATGCGGGTCATGGGGGTTCACCTCATTCGTTCAGCCGGTGTGCCGGCCAAAGCGTGAAACCTTGGGCATCGAGGAATATTGAGTATTCCGCATATGCGCCCGCCGCGGTTCGAGCCCGGGCGGGCGCCAGGTTTAGACACTTACGACCGGAGGCCGATCATTTCTTGCGCTGTGCTGAGCATGGCGAGCGCATCGCATCCGAGGAAGATGAAGTTCTTCACGCCGGCCTCTTTGAGCGCTGCCTCGATATCGCCCGGCCGTCCGGCGAGGTAGACCGTCGTTGCCCCTGCCGCGGCCAGCGCCTGCGCCGCCGCGACGGCTTCGACCGGGTAGACCTTGTCGGACGAGCACAGGCAGGCAAGCTTGGCGCCCGAGGCCTTGAACGCTGCGACGAGCGCCGCAAGGTCGGTCTTGCCGTCGTCGGCCGCGAAGCCGTCGTTGGTCACCGCCTCGATGCCGCCCGTCTCGAAGAAGTTCTTGGCGAAGGTGGCGCGCGCGTTGAACTCGGCGATGCGGCCGAGATTGGCGAGGAAGATTTTCGGCCGCGCCTTGGTCTGCGCAAACGCGCGATCGGACGCCTCGCGGAGGCGTTCGAACGATTCGGACAAGCGGATCGGCTTCAGCGGCTCGACCGGCGTCTTGCCGGACTTCGGCGCGGCCGGCTTCACCGGCAGCACCGACACCGGCGATTCGTGGATGTTGGGGAATTCGCTGATGCCGGTCAGCGGCTCCTTGCGGGTGGCGATCGCCTTGTCGCGCGCGGCGACGACGGCGGCGACCTTCTTCTGCAGCAGTCCCGACTTCAGCGCCTCCCAGATGCCGCCCGTTTTCTCGATTTCCTGGAACAGGCTCCACGCCCCCGAGCAAAGCTGCTTCGTCATCTCTTCGACGCCGCCCGATCCGGCAGCCGGATCGGCGACGCGGGCGAGGTTCGATTCTTCCAGAAGGATGAGCTGCGTATTGCGGGCGACGCGCCGCGCGAAGCGGTCGGGCAGGCCGAGCGCGTTGGTGCAGGGCAGAACGGTGACGGCATCGGCCCCGCCGATACCGGCGGCGAACACGGCGATCGTTCCGCGCAGCATGTTCACCCACGGATCATGCTTGGTCATCATCCGCCACGCCGTCTCGGCGGAAATGAACATGTGCTCGGGCGCGAGGTTGCAGGCTTCCTCGACGCGCGCCCACAGTTTCCGCGCTGCGCGGAACTTGGCGATGGAGATGAACTGGTCGGCATCCGCCGACAGGCGGAAGAAAATCGCCCGCCGCGCCGCTTCGATCGTCATGCCGCCCTTCACGAGCGCACGCAGATAGGCGACGGCGACCGACAGCACATAAGCGAGTTCCTGGGTCTCCGACCCGCCGGCATTGTGCACGACGCGGCCGTCGGCGACTGCGAACGGGCCGCGGAAGCCATGCGTCTCCAGGTGCTCGATTGCGACGGTGAAGGCCGGCTCGACCTCGGGCCAGGTCGCCGGGCCCGACCCGGTCGCCATGGCGCCGAGCGGATCGAAGCCGAAACGGATATCCGTCGCGTCGGGCGCGACCCCGCGTTCCTTGAGGATCTCGGCGAGATTGTTCGCCGCGTCCTTCGCCTCCGGGCTCAACTGCAGCTCGATGGAGATGCCGGCCTCCGGATGGACGCCGTCCAGCGCCTTGGCGAGCGAAGCCTTGTCGGGCGACAGGCCGAAGCCGTTCGCTCCCACTGCGCCGGCGAACACCAGCACGAGGCCGGTGGCGCCGTTCTCGAGCTCGTGCAGCGCCTCCGCGTTGGCCGTCGCCGGATCGGGGTGGTCGACCCGCTGCAGAATTTGCCAGGGAGCGCCGCCGGGGCGGGCGGCAAGCGGCCGCGTCGCGCCTTCCGGCGAGTAAAGCGGTTGAATCACCAGCCCGTCATAAGTCTTGCTGAGGAGCCGTTTTTCAAATGGCGCTCCCTTGAGAACGCCATCGACGAGTTTGAGCCATTCCTCCCGGCGGGGGAGAGGGAAATCGGCGGCGAGCGGAAGATCGGTGTCATGTGCCATGGGCGGAAAAATGCCATGGCCGGGCCGCCACGCCAATCGAATATTTTCTGACAAGGGCCGGAGCGGCATGCGGCCTTGCACCTCAGGATGGGGCGGCCGGGCAGGTTACCCGCCATGTCACCGCGGCGGCAGCCGCTCGACGCCGGTAATATCCAGACGCGCCAATGCTTCCCGCACCGTCACCCCCCCGATCGTTCGATCGGGGGCGATCTCGTCCAGGGGCATGAGCACGAAGGCCCGTTCGAGCGCGTGAGGATGGGGCAGGGCGAAATCAGCCTC